>CALRZR010000001.1:0-101198 GCA_943372705.1 Opitutus sp. GAS368
AACGCCAGCCTCGTTGGCCAGCAGCACGAACTCGTGACGTTGCGACATGGTAGTTTGGGTGATCCAGGGCATCCCTCAAGTGTTACCCATGTCTCCGAACGGTGTTACCCATGTCTCCGGTCCATACAGGGGTCAACGCGCTCCACCTCATGCAAAGCGTCGCCCGCGCGCTTGCACCGCACGGCGGATTCGCGAAACGTCGCGCACCGTGAAACCCGCCACCCTCCACCCCACCCGCCGCGATTTTATTTCCACTCTGGCACGCGCCGGAGCCGCCTTGCCGCTCGCGAGCGGCGCGGCCGAGAAAAAAGCCTCCACCCAAGCCGCCGCAGGCTTCGCGAAACCGGCCGCCCCGACGACGATCCACGTATTCTCCAAGCCCATGCACACGATGTCGTATGCGGAGACCGCGAAGCTGATCGCGGACTGCGGCTACGGCGGCATCGACTACACCGTGCGCAAAGCCCAGGGCCATGTGCTGCCGGAGAAAGTCACCGAAGATCTTCCGCGCGCGGTCGACGCCGCCCGCGCCGCCGGCCTGAAGGTCGAGATGATCACCACGGACATCACCAGCGTCCGCGATCCCCACGCCGAAACGCTCCTCCGCACTGCGGCCAAGCACGGCGTGAAATATTACCGCCTCGGCAATTTTAACTACGACGCGAAGCTCAGCGTCATCGGCAGTCTCGAAAAGCTCCAGCCCACGCTCAAAGAACTCGCCGCGCTCAACGCCAGCCTCGGCCTCCACGGCGCGATCCAAAACCACGCCGGCACCCGCGTCGGCGGCCCCGTCTGGGATCTCTATCACCTGCTCAAGGATATCGATCCGCGCGCGCTCGGCGTGCAATTCGACATCCGTCACGCCACCGTCGAGGGCGGCCAATCCTGGCCGCTCGCCCTCAAGCTCCTCGCACCGTGGATCCGCTGCACCGACATGAAGGACTTCAAGTGGATCCAGTCTCCCGGCAAGGGCGTGATCGACAACGTGCCGCTCGGCGAGGGCATCGTGCCGCTCGACGCATATTTCAAACTCGTGAAAGAGCTCGGTCTCGGCGGCCCGATTTCCATGCACCTTGAGTATCCGCCGTTCGAACGCCCCCCGGCCACGCTCAGCGCCGCCGACCGCCTCACGCAGATGACGGCGTTCATGAAGCAGGACCTCGCCGCCCTGAAGAGCCTCCTCGCGAAACACAAAATCGCGTGAGCATGACGCCCGCCGCCCACCCGCTTGCGGCCCTCCCGCGCTTCGTGCGTTCCGCACTTTTCGTTGGCGGTGTCGTCGCCGGGTTAGGTCGGGTCGGTGCCCAGGACGTCACGGTCACTCCGCCAAAATGGACCGTCGAACGAGATGCCCCGCACGACCTGCCCGTGTCGAAGTCGGCCGCCCGCATCGAATTTCCCGACGAACTGAAAAGCACGCCGGACATCGGCTACGTCGTCTTCGATTTGGTGTTGGACGCGAAAGGCAAGATCCAGTCGCTGCAGCCCCGCGCCACCTTGGCCGCCTACGAACGAGCAGCCTGGGTGAAGGGTTCACTCTGGTCTCCGGGAAAACGCGACGGCAAAGGCGTCAACACCGCCACCAGCTACGCGGTGATTTTCAACCCGGCCTCGGCCACAGAGAAAAAACCGGACGCCACGCCCCGCCTGCTCGAAGTTTCCGTCGTGCCGATCAAGGCACGCAAGGGCACGAAGCCGAATGTTGTGATACCCGACCGCGTGGAGTGGGCCGATGTCAGCGTCGACGAACGGGGCAACGTCACCGCGGTAAAAAATGCCCCGGCGGATCTGGCCGCGGATTTCGCCATCGCGGTAAAAAACTGGCGTTTTGCGCCCGCGCGCACCGGCGGCAAACCCGTCGCGGCCGAGGTGCGCATGCCCTTTGTGGTCACCGTTCGCGACGATTTGAGCTTCCGCGTGGACGGCAAACGGTCGCAGCCGCGGGTCACCTACCAGGAACGCCCCATCTATCCGTTGGCGATGCGGGCCAACGGCATGAAGGGCGAAGTGATCGTGGATTTCATCGTCGATCTCGAAGGCCGAGTGCGCAACGCCTACGCCGTTCGCTCCCTCAACCCGTCGTTTGACGATCCGGCATTGGACGCCGTGCGCCGCTGGAAATTTGAACCCGGCCGCATCGGGGACCGCCCGGTCAACACCCACATGCAGGTGCCGATTATTTTCACGTTGGATGAGACTTTCAACGGCGGACAAGGGCCGCTGAGTGCGTCCAAGAAGGCCGATCTTTCGAAGCTCCCGGAACCGTTTCGCTACGACACGCCGCCGCGCCCCGTCGGCACGGTGCGGCCGGTCTATCCCTATGCGCTGTTGCGCGCAAAAAAGGAGGGCAAGGCCGTCGTCCGCTACGTCGTCGATCCCAAGGGCCGCGTGGTCCAGGCCGACATCGGCACCGCTTCCGCACCCGAACTGGGGCGCGCCCTGCAGGCGGCGATCGAGTGTTTTGTCTACGAGCCTGCGATCAAAGCCGGCCGTCCGTCGCCCGCACTCCAGTCTTTCGGGCAGGAATTCAATCGCGACGCGATGTGGCAACTCGTCGATGACGAGGACCTCGAATTGCTGCGTCGCGAAGAGAAAAAGCCCGCTTCGATACTCTCGGCCCGCGATCTCGACCGGCCGATCACCCCGCTCTCCCGCCGTCCGCCGCGGTTCCCGTTGTCGGTGAAGGAGGAGGTGACGAAAGGCGAAGCGCTCATCGAGTTTTTGATCGACGAGGAAGGGCGCGCCCGCCTGCCGAGGATCGTGTCCGCGAGCGAAGAGGCGTTTGGTTATGCGGCGGTGCAGGGAGTGGCCACATGGCGTTTCGAACCGCCGACGCGCGGCGGCAAACCCGTCGTGGTGCGCGCACAGATTCCTCTGAGTTTCGGGGTGGCCGAGGTTGCGCCGCCTTCGCGGAAAAAGTAATTACGCCTCTTTCCCTCATGAAACCCATCACCCTCGCCGCCGTCGGCTCCAATTTCGAACGCGAGCCGCTCGTGCGGCCCTTCGGCTTCAAGGGCGGCTACCAGTCGGAGATCTGGCAGAGCGCCGCGTTACTCCAAAGCGAAGCGGGCCGGCGCGGCCTCGGGCTTTGCACGCAGGGCGTGCTGTGGAGCGATGCGCACGTGTTTGCCGGCCATTCCGAGAGCGGGGGCAACGCGCTCATGTATGCGGTGAGCGAGTGGGCGCTGCAGCAGCTCAAGGGGCAGACTTTCTCCGACCCGGTTGCGCTGCTCGAATCGATCCGCCACGACGTTTTCGCCTACGCGAAAAAAATCACGGGCCACGCCGGTCTGCGCGAGACCTTCGCGCTCAACGCCCTCGTGGGCGTCGATTTCGCAGCCTGGCTCCTCTACGCCGCCGAAAACGGCATCACGCGTTTCGACGATCTCATCCCCGCGGCCTACCGCCCCGCGCTCGCGCACCGCCACGCGAAAGTCGCGAGCATTCCGCTCATGGCCTACGGGATTCCGATCCCGGAACTGCAGTCCGCCGTCGAGGCCGGTTACTTTTTCATGAAGATCAAAATCGGCCAGCCCGGGACGCAGGCCGAGATGCTCGAAAAAGACATGGCCCGCATCAGCGCTATCCACGCCGCCATCGGCGACGCGCGCACACCCTACACGGCCAACGGCAAACTTCCCTACTACTTCGACGCCAACGGCCGCTACGAAAGCAAAGACACGCTGCTGCGCCTGCTCGATCACACGCGGGCCATCGGCGCCTTCGACCAGATCGCGCTCATCGAGGAACCGTTTCCCGAGGAGCTCGAGATCGATATCCGCGACATACCCGCGCGCGTCGCCGCCGACGAGAGCGCGCACACCGACCGCGATGCCCTCAAGCGCATCCAGATGGGCTATACGGCGATCGCGCTGAAGCCGATCGCGAAGACCTTCAGCATGTCGCTCAAGATTGCCCAGCTCGCGCACGAACACGGCGTCCCGTGTTTCTGCGCCGATCTCACGGTCAGCCCGCTCCTCGTCGAGTGGAACAAAAACGTCGCCGCCCGCCTCGCGCCGTTTCCCGGTCTCGGCCTCGGTCTCCTCGAAACCAACGGCCACCAAAACTACCGGAACTGGGACACGATGCGCGGCTACCTCCCGCACGCCGACGCACCGTGGACGCGCACGCAACGCGGCGTGTTCGAGCTCGATGCCGATTACTACGCGCAGAGCGGCGCCGTGTTCCAACCCTCGCCGCACTACGAGGCGATGTTTCCGCAGGGTGGAGCGCGTTGACCGCAACGCGCTTGGCGCAAATCGCCCCGCCGCCCCCCGCCAACCAGCGCGTTGAGGACAACGCGCTCCACCTCCAGAGCCTGCCGCCATGATCACCCTCCGCTCCGCCGAACTGCTCTCGTTCGATCTGCGACTCCGTATGCCGTTTCGCTACGGCATCGCGACCCTCACCGAGCTGCCGCACACGATCCTGCGCGCCACGTTCGAGATCGACGGCGCGCCGCACACCGGCCTCGCCGCCGACAATCTTCCGCCGAAGTGGTTCACAAAAAACCCGTCCGCGCTGCCCGCCGACGAAATCGCCGAGATGATCGCCGTCACGCGTGCGGCGGTCGATCACGCGCGCGGCCTGCGCGCGGCGACGCCGTGGGCGTATTGGCGCGCGCTGGACGCGGCCCAGGTCGCGTGGGGCCGCCAGACCGGCCTGCCGCCGCTGCTCATAAATTTCGGCACCTCGCTCGTGGAGCGCGCGTTGATCGATGCGTTCTGCCGCGCCCGCGCGACGACGCTCGCCGCCGCCCTGCGCGAAAATCTCTTCGGCATTGACCTCGGCGAACTCCAGCCCGCCCTCGCCGGCACCGCGCCGCGCGACTGGCTCCCGGCGACTTCGCCGGCCGACGTGTGGGCGCGCCACACCGTCGGTTTGTCGGACCCGCTCGACGCCGCCGACCTCGCGCCCGCCGACCGCGTCGACGACGGCTTGCCGCAGACGCTCGTCGAGTGCGTGCGCTTCTACGGACTCCGCCATTTCAAAATCAAAATCAACGGCGAGGTCGCCCGCGACCGGGCCCGGCTCGCGCGCATGGCGGAAATTTTCTCGGCCGAATGCCCCGGCGGCGACTTCGCGATTTCGCTCGATGGCAACGAAAGCTTCCACGACGCCGACGCGTTTCCCGCCGTCGCCCGCGGTCTCTTCGCCGCGCCGGAACTCCGCACGCTGTGGCCGAAGTTGTTGTTCATCGAACAACCGTGGCACCGCGATGTCGCGCTCTCGCCGGCCGTCGGCGCCGCCCTGCAGGCCTGGCCCGAACGCCCGCCGATAATCATCGACGAGAGCGACGCCCAGCAAAGCAGCCTGCCCACCGCGCTCGCACTCGGCTACGCGGGCACGAGCCACAAAAACTGCAAAGGCGTTTTCAAGAGCGTGGTGAACGCGAGCCTGCTCGCCCACCGCCGCGCCGCCGGCCTGCCCACGATGTTGAGCGGCGAAGATCTGACCAACGTCGGCCCCATCGGCTTCGTGCAAGACCTCGCGGCCCACGCCGCCCTCGGCGTCACCAGCGTCGAGCGCAACGGCCACCACTACTTCGCCGGCCTCTCGCAATTTCCCGCCGGCCTGCAGGCGCACGCCCTCGCGCAGCACGGCGATCTGTTCACGCGCCACACCGGCCCCGGCTGGCCGCGTGTCGATGTCCGCGCCGGCCGCGTTTCCCTCGGCTCTGTGGTGAGCGCGCCCTTCGGCTACGCCGGCGATCCCGATCTCTCCGGCATGACCCGCACCGTCCTGGCGTAATCACCCCGCCCGTTCGCGCCGACCCGCCGCCCGGGTGTCCGTTTTCACCCCGGCCGTTCGTCGCCTCTCGCCGGCGCGCTCCGCCCATCGGCTCCACCCGTCCTCCCTTTCCTCCCACGCATGTCCGCCCCCGCTCCGGACCCCGCCTCTCCCGCGCCCGCCGCCGCGCCGCCGACCGTCTTCCGCACGATCCTCCAATCGCTCCGCGGCGAGCACCACGACTACACGTCCGCGCCGCTGAACCGCGCCGTCCTCCTGCTCGCCGTGCCCATGGTGCTCGAAATGGTGATGGAATCGCTCTTCGCCGTCGTCGACGTCTTCTGGGTTTCGCGCCTCGGTAAAGAAGCCGTCGCCGTGATCGGCCTCACCGAGTCCGTGATGTCGCTCATCTACGCGGTCGCCATCGGGATTTCGATCGCGGCCACCGCCATCGTCTCCCGCCGCATCGGTGAAAACGACCCCGCGCGCGCCGCTCACGCTGCCGGCCAGATCATTCTCCTCGGCGCAGTCGTCTCCGCCGCGCTCGGCCTCGCGCTCGGTTTTGTCGCCCCGCAAATCCTCCGCCTCATGGGCGCCGACGAGGCCACCGTGACGCTCGGCACCGGTTTCACCGCGCTCATGCTTGGCGGCAACGCCACGGTATTCATGATCTTTCTGCTCAACGCGATTTTCCGCGGCGCCGGCGATGCCGTGATCGCGATGCGCACCCTCTGGCTCGCCAACGCCCTCAACATCGTCCTCGGCCCCTGTTTCATTTTCGGCTGGGGCCCGTTTCCCGAGCTCGGCCTGCTCGGCGCCGCCGTCGCCACCAATCTTGGACGCGGCGTCGGCGTCCTCTATCAAGTCTGGCACCTCACCGCACGCCCCGGCCGCTTGCGCCTCCGCCTCGCCGATCTCCGCCCCGATTTCCCCGCGCTCGCCGCCATCCTCCGCACCGCCGGCAACGGCATCGCGCAACTCCTCATCAGCACCACGAGCTGGGTCGGCCTCTTCAAAATCCTCGCCGTCTTCGGCAGCTCCGCCGTGGCCGGCTACACCATCGCGATCCGCGTCGTGATCTTCGCGCTCATGCCCGCCTGGGGCCTCGCGAACGCCGCCGCCACCCTCGTCGGCCAAAACCTCGGCGCCGGCCACCCCGACCGCGCCGAAGCCGCCGTGCGCCTCGCGACCAAATTCAACGTGATCTTCCTCGGCGCCATCGGCCTCGTCTTCGTGCTCGGCTCGCGCCTGATCGTCGGCCTCTTCACGACCGACCCCGAAGTTTTCCGCCACGCTAACGACGCGCTCTGGATTGTGAGCCTCGCGTTCCCCCTCTACGCCGCCGGCATGTGCCTCGAAGGCGCCTTCAACGGCTCCGGCGACACCGCCACACCCACGCGCCTGAACTTCTTCTGCTTCTGGCTCGGCCAAATCCCCCTCGCGTGGGTCCTCGCCCAACCGCTCGCCCTCGGCCCCCTCGGCGTCTTCATCGCCGTGCCCGTCTCCTTCAGCGCCCTCGCCGCCGCCAGCTACGTCATCTTCAAACAAGGCCGCTGGAAGACGCAGCAGGTGTGAACCGGAGTGGCACGGGCTTTTCAGCCCATGTTTTCACCGCTCGAAATGGCCGACCGCGCTATTTCGACTTTTAGCCAAAACTCAAAATAGCGGCATCGCGCCGGATTCCCGCTACGAACCACCCACTCCGGCAGAATCGAAGAAAACATCCCGCCACAAGTAAGGATAACGCGTTTCGCTTAACTATGGCTCTGCTTAGTAAAGCGAACCGCCCTTCGCTTTACTAAGAGTTTTCCTTGGTAAAGCGGACTTTACTTGGCAGACATCAGATATTGGCCCACCTCAGCCGACACGCAATGGGCGCCACGATCGTCAGAAACGAGCAACTCCGTCGAGTTGGCCCAATCCACTTCTCCAGTAATTTCCGATTTAACGCCGTTCCCGGTGCGCTAGGTAGTCGCATTTCCCTGAATCCATGAAGCCCATTGCCACCTCCGAAAAACGCGACTTTACAGTGGACGATGTCCGTAAATTCGTGGCGGAAAACGATGATTTTGGCTTCGAGATGAAGGTCGCTGCCGAAATCAGGAATACTCTCCGCGTCGACGTTTTCCACGGGGGCACTTATTCAGATCCTGTGGCAGGAAAACCCAGACAGTTTGATATTCGCTTTCGAGTTCGAGATGAGCGAAAGGCCCTCTACTTCGCCGTAGAATGCAAAAATATCGATCCAGCCCGTCCTGTAGTCATCTGTGGTAGAAAATCTGAAGCGAAAGAGAATTTCCACGACGTCATCGTTTCTCGAGGTTCAGTGAAGGGGGCCTGTGCCAGCATTCGAAAAGCCGAGGCCTGTCGCTATCGCGCCCACGAATTCGTGGGTAAATCAGTGCTCAAGCCAGATATGAAAGGACGGTCGAATGATTCTGAAATCTATGATCGCTGGTCGCAGGCTCTCGCATCAGCTCACGACTTGGTGCTGGAAGCAGCAAATTCAGCATCAGGATTTGAGCTTCCGAGTTTCGGCGCCGTTTTTGCGTGGGTCGTTGTGCCCGACGAGACACTTTGGACCGTCACCTACAACGGAGACGGCCGGATAGTTGAAGACCCCAAAGTAGCCAACCATTGCCGCTACTTTGTTGGTCACGAATACGTTGTCTCCAGAGCAAATGAGAAAGTGTGCGTCTCCCACATCGATTTTGTAACCTTTAGTGGGCTACAGCAGAAACTTGGTTGCCTTCATTCTAGCGCGGTCGATTGGGATGCCTGGATTCCAGAAAAGATAAGAAGTTCCTATCGCGGAGGTTGACCGATTTCTATGCCCGCCCGCCGCCCGCACCTGCTGCTGCTCAACGCCTCGCTCGCCGGCGACGCGGGCAACACGGCTGTCCTCCTCGCGCACGCCCGCCGCCACCTCGCGCGCCGCGCCACCGTCGAGAGTCTCACGCTCGCCTCTCTCCCCTTCTCTGACCAAACGTCTGTTTCCGGCTCTCAGCCCTCAGCTCTCGGCTCTGAGCTTCTCTCCTCCCTCCAGCGCGCCGATGGCCTCCTGATCGGCACCGGCACGCACTGGGATTCGTGGAGCAGCGTGCTCCAAAAATTCCTCGAAGACGCCACGCCGCACGAAGGCACCGCGCTCTGGCTCGGCAAACCCGCCGCCGTCGTCGTCAGCGAACACAGCGTGGGCGGCAAAGGCGTGCTCTCCCGCCTCCAAGGCGTGCTCGTCACGCTCGGCTGCACGCTCCCGCCGATGAGCGGCCTCGTCCTTTCCCGCGCCGCGCTCCTCGCTGCGCAACAAGCACCCGACCCCGCCACCACGTCCGACTTCTGGTGCGAAGCCGATCTGCGCGTCGTCTGCCACAACCTCGCCGAGGCCGCGCGCGTTTCTCTGCCCTCGCCCCGTCGTTCGGGTCACGCCGCCCGACCGCACTGGAGCACCTGGCCCGTCGACCGCCGCGATTTCAATGCGCGGTGGATCGGGTGACAGTGACGTCTGCGGCTGCTCGTTAAATAGCCCAACGAAGACTGGATGGGCCGGTCCTTCGCGGTGCGGGCCATGGAGAAACTCGCACACTCCTGCCCTACGCACGGCGACTCGCCGACCGACCCCGTCAGACGAGCGCGCAACCCTCCAGCAAACTGCACCGAAAAGCCCGACGTTAACTCGATGCCGTCGCACGGAGCGTCACTGACCGCGATTTCCACTTCGTTACGACGCCAATGATCAGGCCGACACAGCAACCTGCGGTGCCAAACATGGCCACAATCCCGATTTGCCCGGCCGGAATCACAAACCCGCTGGGAACCGCGATCATCGTTACGCCAGCCAGCGCACCCAGTGCTCCGGCCAGCACGACTGCCACCCATGAATTCGGTGCCAGCCCCAGGGCAAAGGCCCATTCCATCAGCACGGCAAAAATCACGCTGGGAATTCCCGCGATGATGTAGGCGGCGAAAGCATAGATTACGAAGACCAGTCCAACCTGGAGCCAATCAACCTGCGGTGCGTCCGCTCTGAAAAAAGCATTCCAAAACGCCGACGGAAAAACCATCACCGCCACCCCGAGCGGGGCCGGCGCCAGCACCTGCCACGCGATCCGTTTTTTGCGCGAGAATCCACGTCTCGGTGTTTTTGTTAATGTGTCGTCGTGCATAGTTCCCCTCTCATTTTTTCGGCAATTCCACGCGCTCCCGTCGTTCGGGCAGGGTTTCCGGCGTCGCCGCCTTCGTCACCAACCCCATCCGGGCGAGTCCGCGCAACACCCACCACCCCACGTCCCACTCGCCACGCCCAAGGCCCAATCGCGCCGACTCGGGATACGCGTGATGGTTGTTGTGCCAGCTCTCGCCCATCGTGAGCAGTGCGAACCCCGGCACGTTGAAACCCTGCACCGCCGCGCCTTCGATATGCCAGATGCGCCCGCCGCGATTGTGCGCAAGGTAGCCCACCAACCAATGCCCCGTAAGCGAGACGCAGAGCCGCACGCCGATTCCCCACACCACCCAGCCCCACCCGCCCACTGCATACAGCCCGAGCGCCAACGGCACCTGTTGCCAGCGCCAGGTGACCTCGAGCCACCGATAGAACCGATCTTCCCGCACACGCGGCTCGATCACGAAACGCGGCGGATGCGCGAGCCGGATATCGCAGTGCAATTGTTGCCAGCCATCCTTCCACCACGCCTGCGAGTGCATGAAAAACGCGTGGCACCGCGGATGCCGCTGCGACCAGTCGCGGATATCGTGCAGGTAGAGAATGCGAAACGGACCCGCGATTCCCACCAACACCCCCAGGTAAACGAAAACGTATTCGAGCCAGCGCGGACACTCGTAGCTCAGATGAATCAGCCGCCGATGCATGCCTAGGGTATGGCCGAGGCAGAGCGTCACGACCGTGAGCACAAAACAAACGAGCACCGCCCCCACACTCGCCGTGAGCGGCGCGGCCACCAACGTCGCCAGCGCCGCCGCCGAAAACCACAGCGATTTCCGCCAACTCCAGAACACCTCGCCCTCGACGGGGTTAGTGAACGCATCGGTCGGTTGCATGCGAGGGTGAGTGCTCATGGCGAATCTCCGATTCGGTTACGTTCCGGCAGTGGGTAACGCCGGCGGCACGGCCGGAGCCGTCGTTTCCGGACGCGCGCCCTTCCGCCGCATTTTGTCGAAGTTGAACATGTTGAAGAAATGCATGCCGCCGAGGACGAGCAGCACCACGCCCAGCTTCGTGCTGAGAAATTCGATCATGCTCTGCAGGTCGACGGGCTTCTCCCCGTAGCGCAGCGCGAAGGCGATGAAGCCGATGTTGATCAGGTAAAACCCCACCACGAGCAGGTGGTTCACCGCGTCACCCATCTCCTCGTTGCCGCGAAACGCCGCGACCACAAACACCCGCCCGTTGCGGTGGAGCGTGCGCGCGACCCAAATCGTCATCGCGAGCGCGATCGGGAGATAGAGCAGATAGCCCAGGACCGTATAGTTCGTATTCATAGATTTCCTTTATTTATGTAATTTCTGTTAACTCAGAAATATTGGAGCAAAAAAACTATCCCACCAGCCGGAAGACCTTGTCGCCCAGCTGCGTCAGGCGCTTGGCCGCTGCCGGCGAGAGGCTTTGCGCCCGCTCCGCCCAGCCCGCGCTCAGCTCGATAAACTCGATGAGCTCGCCGATCCGCTGTGCCGTATAGTCGCTCTCGGTCTTGCTGCCCTTCGCATCGGCCGCGCAATCGCGCAGCGCCGCGAGCGTCGGGTCCAGCTCCCGTTTTTTCCGCTCGCGCATAATGATGAGAAACATCTCCCACACGTCGCGTAACGTCTCGAAATGCTCCCGGCGGTCGCCAAACACGTGCACCGTGCGCACCAGCCCCCAGCCCTGCAGTTCCTTGAGGCTGGTGCTTACATTCGAGCGGGCGACGTTGAGCGTCTCCGCGATCTCGTCCGCCGCGATCGGTTTCGGGGTCAGCATGAGCAACGCGTGCACTTGCGCCACCGAACGATTGATCCCCCAACGCCAGCCCATTTCCCCCCAGTGGAGGATGAAGCGTTCCATGACGGGCGTGAGTTTCATGTGATTTCTGTCATTACAGAAATATCTTTCAAGTCAACTCCCTTTTTCCGCGCGTCACCCCGCTCAATCACACCCAGGCTCCAGCTTCGCGCGCAGCTCGGCAATCAGCGCGTCGCCTGCCCGGGCCAGCTCGTCCAGCTCCGCGCGCCCGGCGGCCAGCCATTTTTCTTCGCCCAAGCCTTCTTCCGCGCACGCTTCGGCGGCGCGCAGCGCGTCGTCCAAGAATTCCCGGGCGCGCTTCAGTCGCACCAGCACGCCAGCGCACAAATCCACCGTCGGCGGCCACTCGCGACCGTTGAGTGCGCCTGCGAATTTAGCCGCCGCCTTCGCCGCCGAGGAGCCCAGCTCGATCAACGGATGCTCTTCGCCGGCATCGTCGGGCAGCCAGCCGCGGGCATCCGGTTCCTTCATCAAACGGCTCGCTAGTTCGAAGGCCCGCTCGGCGAGCGGATGTTTGCGCCGGATTTCTTCGAGCACGTCCGGATCGGGATTCGCCATCGCCTCTTCGGCGGCGCGGTTCATTTCGTCAATCCACTCGGCGCGTTGCGCCTCTTCCTCGGGCGTTGGCGGAGTTTCCCCGCGCTCTTTCCGGCGGCGTTCCAATTCCTCTTCGAGAATTTTTTCGTAATCCGCGTCCGGACCTTCGCGCTCCAGACGGGCGTTGATGCGGTCCGCAAGCAGGTCGCTGTCCGCCTGCATTTTTTCCGCCTCGGCTTCGCTCTGCGGCCCGCTCTCATTCCACGCTTTGTCCTCGAATGGCGCGCCGCCGTCTTCGCCCATCACCGACTCGCCGAGCCGCTGCATAAATCCACCCATCGCCTCGGCATTTTTGCGCCGCTGCGCCTCCTCTTCTTCGGGCGTCATATCCCACGCGATGTCGGGCGACACCGTGAGCAAGTAGCTCGCGGATTCGATCACCACGCGTCCGTTCGCCGTGCTGAACCACTCAAGATACAGGCTGTTGTCCCAGTGCCACGGAAACGGTTTTCGCTGCCGGTAGAGCTCGCGAAACTCCTCCATGGTGACCTCCGGCACCTTCACTTTGCGCGACGCCGTGCAGTCGCCGATCACGCCGCGTTGCCGCTGCGCGAAACCCGCCGCCTGCTCTGCCGAGAGCCGCGGCTTCACCGCCACGGGATTCACAAATTCCAACCGCCGGCCCGCGAGGTCGCGCCACGCGTTGCCCTCCAGCGCGAGCTCCACCGGCTCCGCCAGCCCGGCGAACCAGATGCGGCCCGTCACGCGATCGCGCGTGCGGTTGTCGATTTCACCCCGGATTACGCTCTCGTCGATGCGCCATGCCATGGCGCCGCACCGTAGCCGGCGCGCCTCCTCTGGCGAGCGCGGAAAAACGCCGCGCCGCATCCGGTCCTCACCGCGCCTGTGTGCCTTTTACTTCGAGTTCCGCCTCGCATTCCGGCGAACCGCGCGCGAGGTCGCGGCAGATTTCCGGCCGGCGCTCGTAGATCGTGCAGAAAAACTCCTTCTCTCCTTCCCGCGTCGTGCGCACCTCGAGCGCCGCGCAGTGGCCGTCACGCATCCGCATAAACGCGCGATGTCCGATGAAATGGGCCAGCCGCTCCGCCTCGTCGCCGAGCCGCGACCAATCGTCGCCGCGGATCCACACGTATTCGTCCGAATCCGAGTAACAGCACAGACCGCAACGGCGGCAATCGGTGGGAATGGTCATAGCATTTCCGGTAAAATGGCGCGGTCCGGACTCTGCGGATCGGAGAGCACGTAGACCGGCTGCTGCGACCGCAGCCGCTCCTCCGCAAATTCCACCGCCGCGGTTTGGTGGCACCGCGCGATGAGCGGCCCCGCCGCGCCCCGCGCCCCCTCCTGCAAATGCACTTTGAACACGGGTTTTCCATTCACGCGCACGAACGTGGGCTTCACCGCCACTATTTTCGCCTCCGTCAGTTTTCCATGCGTCAAGATCGCCAGCACGCGCCGCCGGGCGCGCCAACCGAATCCCGCGAGGCCGAAGCCCACCGCGGGAAACACGAGCACAAAGACGGTCGCCCAGCCGCCCTTCGTCGTGCGCGCTCCCTCGGGGCACGCGACGTCGTCATCCGCGAGATACCGCACGCGCACCACATCGCCGACCTGCCATCGCCGGCCCGTCGTAAAACTCTCTCCGCTTCGCAACCCGCCGTCGCTCCGCGTGCTTCGATACTCGAAACGATACGCCCAGACCTTGGTTCCGTTGATCTTCATTTGGGTCGCCTCGGCCGCGACGATGCGCCCGTCGACCGTGAGCGCATCGGCCGAGGCCAGCCGCCCGTCGTTCCAAAATCCCCACGGAAAAAATAGCGGCACGAAGCAGGCGCCGAAGGCGCCAACGAGCAGCCCGATCCAAAACAACACCGCCCCCGCGTCTTGGCGTTTCGCTGCCGAGTGGAGCCGCGCCGGCACCCGGCGCGGCACCGGCGACGCCAGAAAGGCGGCCAACTCTTCGTCGCGTTGTCGTGCGGTGGACTCGTCCACGGTGGGCGTCGCGAGCGGTGCGCCGGGCCGAATCAGAACTCGAGCGTCGTCGTCAGCCGGTAGCTGCGCGGCTCGTTCAGATACACGCGGCGCACCCCGGTGTAGTTGTCGTTATAGCGGCCGACATTCGCGAGGTAGTGGTTGCCCACGTTTTTCACGTTGAGCTGCACGGTGGCGTTGATCTTGGTGCGCGGCACGCGGAAGCGGTAGCCAGTGAACACATCGGCGAGCACCGACTCGTTGCCCCAATAAATGTGACCGCTCGCCTTGTCCCAACTCATGAAATTTTTCCCGTTGTAGCGCACGGAGCCGCCGACAAACGCCCCGCGGAGTTTGCCCTCGCGGAAGGCGTAGCGAGCGGTGCCGTTGAGTTTGTGCGGACGCGAGCCGAAGGGAGAGTTTTGCCGATCCACCTGAAACCCGAGTTCGCTGTAAAGTTCGCTCACGGCGGTCTCGAAGGTGGCGAGTTCGGCGGGGTTGTCTTTTAGGAGCGCGCGCCACTGCGGCACGCGGGTGTCGAAAAATTCAAAGACCTCGGTGAAGAAATTCTGCCGGCGGCGCTCGGAGTGCGAGTAGCTGGCGCGCAGGGTGAGGTTCTTGGTCGGGTTGGCGACGACCTCGACCTCCACGCCCTCGGTGAAGATGTCGATCGACGCCGAAGTCCACGTGATGGCCTGGCGGTCGTAGTCGGCCTGTGAAATTTTCCCAACACTGCGGAGCTGCGTGAGCATGGTCGTGAGGTTGTCCACGCCGAGCGCGTTGCCGCCGGGGAGGATCGGGGAGTCGTTGAGCTGCTCGGTCTGGAACCACGTGGTGCGGATGAACAGCCGGTCATCGCCGAGCACGTCGAACATAAGCCCGTAGTCGCTGCCGCGCCCCTCGGTGGGCTCGGGCACTTCGCCATTGGGGAGCACAGTGCGGTCGAAGCGTGGCTGACCGTTGTTGCGCGACATATTGTAGAACACCGAGAGGCGTTTGGTCGCGTGGAGGACGCCGCCCGCGGTGAACGTCGTCGGTTGGTAGCGGTGGTGCACGTAGTCGCCGTTGAAATACCATTCGCCGGCGGCGATGAGTTTGGAGGTGACACGCGGGTCGTTGGGATCGACGACACGTTCTTCCTGCGCGTTCTTGAATTTGATGTCGTCGCGCCGCGCGCCGAGCGTCGTCACGAGCCGGTCTTTGAACCAGAAGCTCTGGGCAGCAAACATGAGGCTCGTGATGTCTTTCACAGTTTCCGTGTTCGCGCGGGCGCGGGAGGCGTAGGTGCTCGTATAGGTGCGGCCGTTGTAGGTAAACGGCGCGACGGGCAGCGTGGGATCCGCGCCGTAGTAGGTCGTGTAATCGCCGACCGTGATATAGTTTCGCCGGGTGAGCAGGTTCTGCGCGCCCTCGGCGGTGGTGGCGTTGATGATCGGGATATTGCGGTCGTCGACGAGAATCTCGTCACGCCAGCGGCGGAGGCGATCCTGCTTGGACGCTTCGGCGAGCCCGGCGACGCGGTGGCGACCGAACCATCGGTCCGAGCGGCCGAACGCGACGGCGGTGCTGAGGCGGTAGATTTCGTTGGTGGTCCGGAGCGTGTCTTTGAACCAGTTGGATTCGAAGTAGAGCCGGCCGACGAAGGGATTCGGGATGGTGCCGGCGGTGCCGTCGGGGCGCGGCAGCGTGGGGTTGGGATCGGCGCGGAGATTGGCGCCGGCGATGGCCATGCCGTGGGCTTCGACGGCGGTCGAGTTGCGGAAGTAGGCGAGCTCGAGTTCGATGCCGCGCGGGAGGCGCTGTTGGATCGTGAGCTGGCGTGTGTTGAAAGTCTGGTGACGCGTGCCGCCGGGGCCCGTGAGGTTGTAGCCGTAGGGCGAGACGGATGAGGGCAACAGCGTCTCGACCCCGTAACGGTTCACCGTCTGGAATTCGCCGCGGTAGTTGTAGACGGTGCGATTCTGGTCGGTGAAGGTGAAGCGCTGGTTGGTGTTGCTGAAGCGGTTGAGCCCGGGGAGCGCGACGGTGCCGTCGGTGAGCGGTTTGCCGGCGTCTTCCCATGCGGTGATCTGATCCTGACCGTTCCAACCGAGGGTGAGATTGTTGTCCATGTGGCCCTTCTCGAAAGAGACGTGGATGGTCGTGTGTTTGAACGGCTGGTAAGCCGCCGCGATCGTCCAGCGCGCCTGGTCGTTGAAATCCCAGTGGCGCCAGCCCTCGTTGTTTTGGTAGAGGCCCAGCAGGCGGAGCGAGAGCTTGCGCGGGATGAGCACGCGGTTGTGGTCGGCCTCATAGCGCTCCTGGCTCCAGGACCCGTGGATGGACTTGAGGGTGGTGCGCGGGCGGTTGAGGTTGGCCTTCTTGCCGCTCAACGAAACGAGCCCGCCGGCCTGGCCGAGGCCGAAGAGGATGGAGTTCGGGCCGCTCGCAACCTCGGCGCGTTCGACGTTGTAGAGATCGACCGGCACACTCGACTCGACGAAATCGCGCGAGGCGCCGGCGGGCGAGCCGCGCATGCGGAAGTTGAAATCGCCGCCGTCTGCACCGCGGCCGGAGGGGTTGTTAAAGCCGGCGTTGGAATCCTCCACATCGATTTCGACGTTGGTCGCGTGGGCGAGCATCTCTTCGAGATTGGTGGCGGCGATGTCGGCGAGAAACTCGGGCGTAAACGCGGAGACCGCGGCCGGCGTATCCTTGAGGCGCGAATTGAGACGCGAGCCGCTGGTGGTGTTGGCGGCCTGATAGCCGGAGTCGTCTTCGGCGCGGACCTCGAATGCAGAGAGTTCGACCGGTGCAGAGGTATCGGTCGGTTTCACAGTGGCGGGCGACGGAGTGGGTGCCGTCTGGGAAAACCCCCATGGACCCGAAGTGAAGAGAATACCCGCCAGCAGAAGCTGGCGCGCACGCAAAGCGATACCGGAGGTAGAAGCATTCATAGGACAGGGGGGTTGGAGAGGGGAAAGCCGGCTGCCGACGGGGAGATTTTTGCCGACCCCGGCCAGCAGACCCCGCGGCTTCGCCGAGCGCAAGTTCACAAGCGGCCGCCTACCGCACCACGTGTTTCTCGATCAGCTTCCAATCCAACTGCGCCGCCCGCAGCGCGAGGTTCATGTCCACGATAAAGGCGGCCATCGAGCCGATCAGCCCGAGGATCGCCACGCAGAAGATCACCACCAGCACGCCCACAATCTGCAGTTGCCAGAACGCCGCGATAAACAGCCCGAGGATCAACACGCCCACGCACAGCACCGTCACCGCCGCCAGCGTGATCGAGAGCCGCAAAATGCGCGCGCGCCGGTGCAGGATTTCCACCTGCGCCTGGAGATTGCCGATCACCTCGGCCGCCTGCCCGCCGCGGATGACTTCGTGGATGATCGCGCGCGAGCGGTCGATCATGCGCCCGAAGCGATTGGTGAGCGTGAGCAACAACAGGCCCACGCCGGAGATCAAAATCACGGGACCGATCGCGAGCTGGAGGATCGGCACGAGCTGGGTGAGGGAGAGTTCGTTCATGGCCCGGCGAAAAATGCCGACAGGGCAGGGACACGCGACTCCCAAGTGCACTCGCACCGAACCGTGCCCGATTTTTATGGCACGTGCCGGCCCGCTGAGCGCGGAGGCGACAGCCGAAGTTTCTCACAGAATCAGGATCCCCGCAGATTTCACCGACCGTCGAGCGAACTCCTTATTTCCGCCAATCTCCGCACCTTTTCCGCTCTCCCCCATCTGTGATGCCCCGAATCTGCGGGAAATACCGAGCATCTGCCGAAAATTCAAAACCGCTCACGCACCCTCACGCCGACACTCCGCTTGCCGCGTGCCGCGCGAGCGGTTCCACTCCGCACCTCGCATGGACGCCTACGCCCAAGCCCGCTCACTCATCGACGCCGCCCACGCCGCCGACCCGGCCCGCTCCCCCGACGGCCGCGCCGCCGAACTCGTCTACGGCGAACGCGTCGAAGCATGGGTCGTGCGCCTCGTGCCCGAAGCCTCGCCCGCCCTCCGCCTGGCCGCCCGTTGCCAGCACCTCGAACGCTGGCTCACCCCGCGCGCGACATTTCCCGAAGGCAAAGTCGGCTACCTCACCTGGCGCCGCTCGCTCTACGTGAAACAGGCCGACCGCGCCCGCGCGCTGCTCCTCGCGGCCGGCGTGCCCGCCTCCGAGGCCGACGATGTCGCCACCTGGGTTTCCAAGACCGGCCTGAAAACCAACCCCGGCACGCAGGCCCTCGAAGACGCCGCCGTCCTCGTGTTTCTGGAAAACGAGATCGGCGCGTTCGCTGCGCAACACGCCGACTACCCGCGCGAAAAATTCGTCGATATCCTGCGCAAGACCTGGCGCAAACTCAGCCCCGCCGCCCAGCAGGTCGCGCTCACGCTGGAGCTCCCGCCCGCCATCGCCGCCCTCGTGCGCGAGGCGCTCGCCGGTGCGTAGCCGCGTCGCGCCACCCGTCGTCTCTCACCCATCCGCCGCCCCATGCTCAAAAAAATCCTGCTCGGCCTCGCCGCCGTTTTCATCGCGATCCAATTCATCCGTCCTGAGAAAAATATCTCCGCCACCCCGCCCGGAAAGGAAGATTTTATCGTGCGACTCGCCCCGCCGCCCGAGGTCAAACAGATGCTCGTCGCGGCCTGCTACGACTGCCACTCCGACAACACCCGCTACCCGTGGTATGCCGAGATCCAGCCGACCGGCTGGTGGCTCAAACAGCACGTCGACGAGGGCAAAAACGAGTTCACGTTCTCCAGCTTCGGCGCCTACAGCGCCAAGAAACAGGCCACGAAAATCGAGGCGCTCATCGACGTGATCTCCGCGCGCACCATGCCGTTGCCGTCCTACACGTGGGTGCACCGCGATGCGATTTTCACCGACGCGCAGATCAAGACGCTCACGACGTGGCTCGAAGCCGCGCAGGAAAAATTGGCCGACGAAAAGTAACGCTGTCGGTCCGCCGCTCTCGTCCGCACCCGCTCCGCCATGCCCCGCCCGCCCGCCACGTTTGGCACCGCCCGGCTCGTCGCACGCCTCCCGCGGGCCGACGATGCGCCCGCGGTGTTTGCCGCCTACGCGAACGATCCGGAGGTGACGCGCTACCTCGCGTGGCCCGCCTACACGCGCGTGGAGCCGCTCGCGGCGTTTCTGCGCGAAGCCGCCGCGCACTGGGAAAAACGCGAGACGCCGCTGCCTTTGGCGTGGCTCCTCTGTCTCAAAGGCACCGATACGCCGATCGGCTCCATCGGCGTGACGCTCGAAGGCAACGGTCGCGCGATGTTCGGCTACGTGCTCGCGAAGAAATTCTGGGGCCACGGCATGGCGGCCGAGGCGCTGACCTATCTCGTCAATTGGACGCTCGCGCAGCCGTCGCTCTACCGCGCCTACGCGTTTTGCGACGCAGAGAATCCGGCGTCGGCCCGCGTGATGGAAAAAGCCGGCATGGTGCGCGAAGGCGTGCTGCGCCGCTGGCACGTGGCGCCGACGCTCGGCCCCGAGCCGCGCGACTGTATCGTCTGCGCGAAAACGCGGTGATTCCCGGGCACGTGCCGGCCGCTCCTCTCGGGCGCCCGCGTTTCGGGCCCCGATAGTTTGTAACGTAATACGTTACAAACGCTCCGAGCCGTCCTTCAGCCGGCGGTGACCGTCGCAGCTTTTCCACGACGGCGCTGCCAGACGGCGAGGCCGAGCATCGCGGCACCGGCGATCGCGGCGTAGGTGGAAGGCTCGGGGATGGCGCTTGCTGAACTTATCGCGATTCCGTGGGGGGAACTCAGCCCCGTAATCGTCGTGAAGCCGCCGAGCACATTTCCGGAGAGGTCAAATCCCTTCACCGTTCCATCGTTGCCGCTGACGAACAGGCTAGATCCATACACCGTGATGCCTTGGGGACCGGTCAGCCCGGAGACCAGCGTGCCGGTTGAAGCTCCAGTCAGCGCATTGAAGGTCTCGATCGTGCCGGTGCCAGCGCCGGTGCCGCCGTTGGCCACGTAAAGGGTGCTTCCCGAAATCGTGAGGCCGTGGGGATTGCTCAGGTTGGTCGTCAACGTCATCGTGGGCGTCGAGGAGAAGCTGGTGAGGCTGTAGCCCTTGATCGTGTTGGCGCCCGTGCCGGTGGTCGCCTGCGATACGAACAGCGTGTCGCCAGAGATCGCGAGGCCATAGGGGTTGGGGTTGGCGCCACTGTTAGAATTAAGCGTCGAAAGGGTGTTCAGCTGCGTGCCGTTGAGATCATACTTGAACACATTTCCCGAATTGAAGTTCGCGATATACAAGTTGCTTCCCGTGACGGCCAAACCGAAGGGAGAGGTCAAACCGGAGAAACCCTCGCCAACCGCGGCGAAGCCCGTGGAAACCACTCCACCGGTGCCGTTCAGCGTCGCCGTCCTGACCGATGCGGCGCCCGACGTGGCGTCCGAAATATACAGGGTCGATCCCGACAGCGCGAGGCCTTGGAAGCCATCGCCACCAGCGGCGGAGGAACTGATGAGCGTCCCGTTGATGTTATAGCTACGGACACCGTTCGTGCCGTTCGGGTCAGCAACGTAAATGGTCTGCGCATGGGCTGTGGCGACACCTGCAATAAGCGCGGCACCGATGATCAGCGCGGCGCGGACACCGGCAATCGGAACAAGAGTTGAGAGCAGAGAGCGGCGAGTTTTCATGGGAGGGGACGTGGTGTTGAGTGGTATTGGGCAAGACGCGGGAGGCCTCCTCCCGCGCACGCACAACCCGCAACGCAGCCACCGCGCCGCGTCGATCCGCCGGTGGCGAAGCGCGGTGCCCGTGTGGCGAATCGCCGGAACCCGTTTCGCCGCTCAGGGCGTCGGGCGGAGCGCGGCGAGGCGCGCGCGAAGATCGCTCCAGCGATCGCGGCTGGCGGCGATGGGGGCGGCGGCACCTTCGACCGTGAGGAGCGTGTGCTCGTCGCGGTCGCGTTCGTAGCGCGTCACGCGCGCGAGGTTCACGATCTGCGTGCGGTGCACGCGCATGAAGTGCGTCGCGGGGAGCGTGTCTTCCCACGCTTTCAGGCTTTTGCGCAGAAATATCTTCGCGCCGTCGGCGAGTTGCACTTCGGAGTAATTGTCGTGCGCGGAGATCACGCTGATTTCCATCACGGGCGCGAAACGCGCGCGTTGGCCCGCGCGGAGAAACACGGTGTCGTCGACGCGCAGCGCGGGGCCGGCGGGAGCTTCGGGAGCGGGCGAGGACGCGGCGGTGGGTTCGCCCGGCGCGGGCGCGTGTGCGAGGCGGCGGAGCGTCGCGGCGAGGCGCGCGGGCACCACGGGTTTCAACAGGTAGTCGAGGGCGTTGATCTCGAAGGCGCGCAGGGCGTAGGAATCGTAGGCGGTGACGAACACAATCCGCGCCGCGGGGCTCACGGCCGGCACGAGGTCGAAGGAGTTTCCGCCGATCAACTGGATGTCGAGAAACACGAGATCGTAGTCGGTGCGCGCGAAGAGGGCGCGGGCGGTGTTGAAGGTCGCGGCCTCGGCGATCACGGCGACCTCGGGGTGCACGGCGAGCTTGGCGCGCAGGTCGTCCCGCGCGGTGGTTTCGTCTTCGATGAGGAGGGCGCAGATCACAGCGGAGCAGACGCTCGGGGCGGTGAAAAAATACGCAAAATCACCGTCACCCATCCGTTTGCATGCGAAAAATCGAGGTGATGCGTGCGCGGGTAGTGGCGCGCGAGGCGTTCGCGGAGATTTTCGAGGCCGATGCCGAGCGTGGAGACGGTTCTCTTGGTCGCGGGTTCGATCCACTCGCCGGTGTTGGCCACGGTGAAGACCAGCGCGCCGTCGGCGGCGCGCGCGGCAGTGAGCCGCAGGCCGACGCGATCGGGGCTCGTGGCGCGTCCGTATTTGAGCGCGTTTTCCACCAGCGGAAGCAGCAGGAAGTGCGGCAACTGTTCGCCGGCCAAGGCGGGGTCGCTGTCGATTTCCACATCGAGGAGCGCACCCCAGCGGCTTTGCTCGATTTCGAGATAGGAGCGCAGGAGCTGCACCTCCTCGCCCACGGTGGTCCAGTCGCGGTCGTTCGGCCGGTGCAGCGTGAGGCGGCAAAATTCCGCGAGGCGCTCCACCATCGTGCGCGGCGCCGAGGCGCCGGCGGGCAGCGCGGCGCTGATCGAGGCGAGCGTGTTGAAAAGGAAGTGGGGGTTGAGCTGGTAGCGCAGGACTTCGAGGCGGGCTTTCTCTTCGCCGAGGCGCGCGGAGATTTTTTCGTCGAGTTCGAGCTGGTTCAGACGGACGAGCTCGGTGTTCTTCTTCGCGAGTTCGTCGGTGCGCTCGGCCACGAGTGCTTCGAGGTGCTCGGCGCGACGCAGGAGGGCGCGCGTGCGGAGGCTCACGATACCGGCGACCGAACCGGCGGCTACCATCGCGTAGCCGAGCAGCATCCACCACGTGCGCCACCACGGCGGCAGCACGGCAAAGGCCAGCGTCGCGGGCGCACCGAGCTGCCCGTCCAAATCGCGCGACCGGACCTCGAAGCGGTAACGGCCGGGCGGCAAGTGGGCATACGTCCGCTCACGTTTTGCGGACCAATCCGACCAGTCCGCCTCCAGCCCCTCTAGGCGAGCCTGGTAGGTCACGGTTTTGCGAAGCTGGTGGCGCTGCCCGACAAAGGTGAACTTCAGCTCCGGATGATTCGGCGCGAGTTGGTCGCCAGACTTCACACCGGTGGACCAGAGCTGCGTGGCAAAGGGCACCGGCGCGGGAAACGCGCGGGCGACGTCGATCCGGATGAGACCGTCGGCACCGCAGATCCATAGCACCGGACCGGCGCCGTCTTGGCCCGGCTCTTCGCGGAGTTGCGCGACCGCGCCGGCCAGTTCGCTCACCAGCATCGGCAGTCTTCGGGGCGCACTTCCGTTCTGCGGCACCTGCCAAATCCCGGTCGCGTCGGCGCGCCACGGTCCCGACGTGGCGGCAACCACATCGGCGGGCGGGATAGCTTCCACGGGTTTCTCCTCCCAACCTTGGGCCGTGAGCCGGAGCAGACTGAAACCGCGCGCGGTCGACAACCACACGCGCGTCGGATCGCTCCGGGAGGGCAGCAACCGCCCGCCACCAGCGGGCGTCTCCGCAACCGGCACGAAACCCGCGGGGGTGCGGAGAAACACGTGGTCGTAACCCATCGCCAGCAGTCCCGCCGGATGTGACAACACCGCGTAGGCCGGGCGGTTGAAGATGCGCTCAAACACGGCCCCCCGCCCGGTCTCGTCGTTCGCCGGAATCATCCGGTAGACGCCCTCGCCGGTCGCCGCGTAGAACACGCCGTCGTGCCGCGCGATATCCGAGACCGCGCCCGAGCCGAGCCCGTTGATCACATTGAAAACGGAAATCGCCGACGGCCACTCGAGGCGAAATGCCCCGGATTCGGTCCCCACCCACAGGCCGCCTTCGCGGTCGCGAAAAAATGCCCGCAGTGTGTTCACGTAAAATCCGATCGTCGTGTCGATGGGCCCGACGTAACGGCCCGCCGCATCGAAACGCGCGCCACCATCGCCGCTCGGCGCATCAAATGCGACGGCGAGCTCTCCGTCCGGCAAGCGCAGCGCGCAGTGGATCGTTTTGTCTGCGAAACGACGGTCCGCCTCGAACGCTTGCGAGGTGACGCGCCCACCGGCGAACCGGAAAAATCCGCGCTTCGCCGTGAGTAGCGTAAACTCCCCTGACGGTGCGCGCTCAAAGAGGATGATCTGATTTTCACGAAACACGGGATCGTCCGCCACAGGTTTGACGCGATCTCCCTCCACGCGGCCCAACCCACGCCCGAGTGCGGTGACATAGACCGCCTCGCCGTCGCGGTGCAGCCGCGCCCCGCGCGAGCGCGGCGGCGCATGATAGGGAATCGCCGTAAACTGTCCGTTACGCCAGATCAGGATCTTCTCCTCGTCGGTGAAATACACCGTCTCGCCCACAGCGAGCACATCGTGGAGTTCGTCGCAGCCGAGTTCGCTTGGCGGAAGCCGGTCAGCGAGTGAAACAAATACCGCGTCCGGCCCGCTGCCGCGGAGAAATCCCACGACGCCGGCTCCTGCCACGTAGACGGTGCCCCCGGCCGTCAGCGCAAATTTCCGGATCCCCGCCGACTCCGTCGGCACCTTGATAGGTTCCCATGTCAGTCCCTCGTAGTAGCGAATTCCGCTCAAACCGCCGAGATAGACACATCCGTTGGCATCCTGCGTGACCGCGATGGAGAAAAAATCGATCCGTGCCTGGCCCGGTGGATTCATCTGCACGACCGGATGGCCCAGTTCGCCGGAGGCGGCTGCGGCAGCCGGTGCGAGCACGGCCAAAAAAAATGCAAAGATGGCAGAACGCGGCACGGTGGCGCCGAGGGTTTTGCACGCGCTCGGGTGTGGCGATTGAATTCCGCCCACAATCGCGGCATCCGGAAGCTCTCCGGTTGCACCCGGCCCGGCTTTCCCGCAAAGCCCTCGGTGTGCTCCGTCCTCTCCTCCTCGTCGCCGGCCTGCTCGCGCTCTGCGCGGTGCGCGCCCCGGCCGCCGAAGCTTCCGCTGCGCCACCCCGGCCCGGCGAAAACTACACGCTGGCCCACCCTGCTCTACCGATGATCTGGATCGCTCCGGGCACGTTTTGGATGAGCGCCCCACACGGCGCCGGCGATGATACCGAAGTTACGCTCACCCGCGGATATTGGCTGGCTCGCACCGAGACTACGCAATCGCAGTGGCAGGCCGTGATGGAAGACAACCCGTTGCCGTTTTTCATGCGTGGCTCCGATCGCCCCGTCGAGACCGTCGCGTGGGATATGGTGATGATATTCTGCCGCAAACTCGGCGAACGCGAGCAGGCCGCCGGCCGAGTCCCCGCAGGCTACAGTTACGCACTGCCGACCGAGGCCCAATGGGAATACGCCTGCCGTGCCGGCACCACCGGCAAATTCGCCGGTGACCTCGACGCGCTCGGCTGGTATGACCGCAACAGCGAAGGAAAAACTCACCCCGTCGCGCAAAAACGCCCCAACGCCTGGGGCCTCTACGATATGCACGGCAACGTGCAGGAATGGTGCGCGGATTGGTTCGGAGCCTACCCCGGCGGACGCGCCAGCGATCCGACGGGCCCGGCGCTGGGCCAATATCGGGTTTTTCGTGGCGGCTCGTGGGCTTCGGCAGCAGGGATGTGCCGTTCCGCCAATCGCATTTTTATTCTGCCGGTCGCGAGCAACCGCACACTCGGCTTCCGCGTCGCCCTCGCGCCCCTCCGGACGCCCGCAGCGGCCGCGACATCGGCGAAGCCTGCGATAGCAAAGTAGTCGCACGGTGCGTGCGCACCCATCGCGGACGTCGCGCTACCGCGGTGCCAGCACGTCGGCCATCGGTTTCCCATCGGCGGTCGGCAGCGGGATGTCCAAGAGCCGCGCGATCGTCGGAGCGACATCGAGGTTGCGCACGCGGTCGAGCTTAACACCGCGGCGGATGCCCGCACCCTGCGCGATAAAAATGCCGTCGAGCTCGGGATCGGTGTTCGGGTAACCGTGCGTGCCGCCGTAGTTGATGGCGGGGCCGTTGACGACTTCGCCCGCGGCGGCGGCGGTGAACGCGTAGCCAGCTTTGGGATACAGGATGAGTTCGCCCATCGCCTCGTTTTCCGCCGGCGTGGGCATGCCGAGGGCGTGCGCTTCCGTGGCGGCATCGAGCACGCGGTCCACGCCTTCGACACCGGCAAACAGCGTCTGCAACTGCGGGAGGAGTTCGGCGCGGCGCGCGGGATCGGTCACATAGACAAACGCGATGCCGCCCTGCGTGCCCACGTAGGCGTCGCACTGCGCGATGCTCGGGCCGGCGGCACGGAGGAGGCCGGCTTTTTTCAGCGCGACGTTTGGGTAGATGTAGTTCTGCACCTTTTTGAACCCGTGGTCGGTCGTCACGATCACGGTCGTTTTCTCGCGGAGGCCGCTCGCATCGATGGCTTTCAACAGATCGCCCACGTAGCGATCGGCGAGGCGGAGCGCCGCGAGCCCCTCGGGCGAATACGGCCCGTAGCGGTGATGTTGGCCGTCGGTGTTGAGCGGGTGAAACATCAGGAGATTCGGCCGGTGTTGTGTGAAAACAAAACTCGCCGCACGCGTCCACAGCTCGTCGCGCTCGGCGGCGTTGAGGCGCTTCGGCGGTTCGACGTTGGTGCCAGTGACCGGCTTTTTCTCGGCGACGGCGAGGATTTCTTTTTCGGTGGCGACGCCCGCCGCGACCATCTCGCGCGGCAGCACGGCGGTGGGATCGACGATCTCCGCAAAGCTCCAGTTGATCGTGCCCGGCCGCGTGATCGCGACCCAATCGACCTCGGCCGTGGTGAGCCCCGCGTGAAACGCCGCGTCGTAAACCGTCGGCACGCGCACGAGGAGTTTTTTGTCGGCCCACTGCTCGTTTTTGATGGGTTTGCCGGGGCCCTGCCGCGTGACGAGGCCGTTGTAGAGCACGCCGTGTTTGCGCGGCTCCACGCCGGTGACGAGCGACGTGTGGTTGGGCCACGTGATCGCGGGATTCACGATGGTCAGCGCATCGGCGACGACGCCCTCGGCCGCGAGCTTGCGGAGATTCGGCAACGCGAGCGATTCATCGCGCCAGAGGTAAGCCGGGAAACCGTCGATCGAGATGAGGACGACGTGGCGGTCTTTGTTGGCCGCCAGCGCGCCCACGGTTGCGGCGCCGGCGAGGAGCGTGAGCAACGGCAGGGCGAGACGGCGGGCTAGGCGGCGAAGCAGCGAAGGGTTCATGCGAAAGGAAGTCGCCAGCGAGACGCGCGGCGCAGGCCGAAGCAACGCTCACGGCGGCGGAATTTTCGCCGCGGCCGCTGCCGGCGGCGCAAACAGCGCGGCGAGGCCGGCGCCGAAGGCGTCGGGCAGCGCGCCCGGACCTGCATGCCGCCGTTTTCATCGCGAATTCATCTGCAGTTCACACGCATTTCATGCGCACGGGGCACGCTGTCGCGGTGGCCACGCTCTCTCCCAAAATCACGCGCAGAAAGTTTCTGCACTCGTTGTGCGGTGCACTTGCGAGTGCCGCCGTCGGGGCCGCCTACATGCGGTGGGCGGAGCCGCCGTGGTTTGACGTGACGTCGACCGCCGTGGCTCTCGCGCGGCCCGGCTTCGACCCCGGCGAGGCGCCGTTGCGCGTGCTGCACCTGAGCGATCTGCACGCCTACCGCCCGTGGGTGTCGCTCGCGCACATCGCGCGCGCAGTGGCACTCGGCGTCGCGCAAAAGCCCGACTTGATCTGCCTCACGGGCGATTTCATCACGGCGGAATACGACGACTTCGCGGCGTATGCGGAGGTGTTGCGCCCGCTCACGACGGCCGCGCCCACGTTTGCCTGTTTGGGCAACCACGACTGCGGTCGCGGTCGCGCGGTCGGCGTGCGCGCGCTGCTGGCCGCGGCCGGTATCGAACTGCTGCACAATCGCTCGTGCGAAATCGCCGTGCGCGGGCGACGCGTGCAATTGATCGGCGTGGGTGATTGGTGGACGGGCGAGTGCCGGCCGGCCGTCGCATTTGCCTCCGCCCCGCCGCGACAACGTGCAGTTCGCCTCGTGCTTAACCACAACCCCGACGCGAAGATCGCTTTCGCACCGCACGACTGGGATCTCATGCTCTGCGGCCACACGCACGGCGGCCAAATCGGCATCCCGCCGCTCGCGCGGTTGTTCGCTCCCGTGCAGGACAAACGTTTCATCGCCGGCCTCTATTCGTGGGAAGGCCGGCAGCTTTTTATCACCCGCGGCGTCGGCAATCTCCACCACGCGCGGCTGTTTTGCCGCCCCGAGGTCAGCCTGTTGAACATCACGTAAATCTCCCCGCCGGCACCCCAACCCGCGCGTCGCCCCGCCCTGCGCGAAGCGACGCGTCCCCGCACGTTTGTAACGTAATACGTTACAAACGCACGGGCGCGTCCGGCGCGGCAAACAGCGCGGCGAATTGGTCTTCGAAGAGCGTGAGGTCGCCCGTCATCGACTCGGAGTCCGCCGCGCGACAACGCCAATCCGCTTGCCGTCGCCGCGCGTTTCGCGGGTAGTCTCCCGGTCTCCACCGCGGCATTCCGCCGCGGTGCGCCAACCAAAAGTCTCCGCCATGATGCGCCTGAGCCTCCCCGCCTGCCGCGGTTTTTTCACCGCGGTTTTTGTTTTCGTCGCCGGCCAACTCGCCGCCCAGCCCGCCGCGCCGCGTCCCCTCGTCCACGAAGATTTCGACGCGTGGCGCGGCATTTATACGCCGACGCTCTCGCGCGACGGCCGCTGGCTCGCCTACTCCTACATGCCGCAGGACGGCGACGGTGAAGTCATCGTGCGCGATCTCTCCACCGGCACCGACCGCCGTGTGCCCGTCGGCACGCTCCTGCCGCCCAGTCTCTCCGCCAACGAAGAAAACACCAATCCCGAGGCGCCGCCCGCGATCAGAAACATCCGCATCGTTTTCACCGCCGACAACCACTGGCTCGTCGCCTCGACGCACCCCACCAAGGCCGAGATCACGCAGGCGCGGAAGGACAAGAAGAAGCCCGAAGAGGGCCCGAAAAACGGTCTCGTGATCGTCAACCTCGCGACCGGCGAAACCACCCGCGTGCCCATGGTGAAAAGTTTCCAAATCCCGTCCCGCGGCGGCGCCTGGCTCGCCTACTTGAAAGAGCCGAAACCCGAGCCTGCCAAAGCGACCGACGAAAAAAAACCGGACGCCTCCGCCGAGCCCAAGCCCGATGAGCCCGAGGACCACGCCGCGACCGACTTCTCCGACGACAGCCTTTTCGCAGCCGACCAGACCACCAAACGCGGCGGAAACCGCCCGGGCGGTTCCGGTGCCCCCGCCGGCGGTTCCGGCACCACGACCCCGCCGAAAAAGGACTACGGCTCCGACCTCGTGCTCCGCGAACTCGCCACCGGCGCCGAGCGCACCTTCGCCAACGTCCTCGATCTGTCCTTCGCGCGCGACGGCCGCACGCTCCTCTACACCGCCTCGACCAAAGCCGAAAACGACAACGGCGTCTACGCGGTCACTCCCGGCGATTCGGCTGCGCCCACCGCCCTGGTGTCCGGCAAAGGCAAATACACCAAACTTACCTGGGACCGCGCGCAGACCCGGGCCGTGCTCTTCAGCGACCGCGACGATGTTGCTTCGAAAACGCCCAAGGTAAAAGCCTACCTCTGGACGCGCGGCACTCCGGCCGCTACCGCCGTCACTCCCACCGAGACCGTCGGCCCCGCCGCCGGCCTCGTGCTCAGCGACAAGGGCACCCTCGCCTTTTCCCGCGACGGCAAAAAACTCCTTTTGCCCACCGCCCCGCCGCCGAAGCCCCCGCGCCCCGCGCCCGCCGTGGACGAAGACAAAGTCACTGCCGATCTCTGGCGTTGGAACGACGACTACGTGCAGCCCATCCAGAAAGTTCGCGCCAACCGCGACCGCAACCGCACCTACACCGCCGTCCTCGACCTCGCCACGCAGCGTTTCACCCAGCTCGCCGACGACGCGCTCGCCACCGTCACCCTCAGCGACGACGGCACGCGCGCCCTTGGCAGCGACGACCGCGCGTATCGGAAACTCACCGACTACGACGGCCGCTACGCCGATTTCGCCCTCGTCGATCCCGCCACCGGCACGCGTCGCCCCGTTCTCAAACAACAGCGCAGCGAAGGCGGCGCCCCGCAGTGGTCGCCCGACGGCCGCTGGGCCGCCTACTACAGCGCCAAACACTGGCACGTGCTCAACACCGCCGACGGCACCACCCGCAATCTCACCGCCGGGATCAAAGCCGCCATGTGGAACGAACTCGACGACCGCCCCGAGCCGCCCTCCGCGCACGGCACCGCCGGTTGGACGAAAGACAGCCAATCGCTCCTCGTCTACGATCGCTTCGATGTCTGGCAGCTTTTCCCCGACGGCCGCGCCGCGAAAAATCTCACCGCCGGCCACGGCCGCGCCACCCAGGTCGTCCTCCGCGTCCAACGCATCGAGCCCGTCGAAGAAGGCGACGACGAGCGGGGCCTCGACCCCGCCAAGCCCCTCGTGCTCCGCGGCGAGAGCGAAGCCACGCGCGCGACCGGATTCTTCCGCACCGACTTCGCCGCCGCCGAGAAAAAAACCGCGCCGCAACGCCTGCTCTGGGGCGACCGCAGCTACCGCTACGCCGGCCGCGCGCAGGAGGCCGATGTGCTCCTCGTGACCGCCGCGCGCTTCGACACGTTTCCCGACGTGCACACGACCGACGCCTCGTTCGCGCAGCTTACCCGCGTCACCGACGGCGCCGCGCAACAGCAGGCGTTTCTCTGGGGCACCGGCGAACTCGTGAAATTCAAAGGCCCCGGCGGCGCCGCGCTCTCGGCCGCGCTCTACAAACCCGCGAATTTCGACCCGAAGAAAAAATATCCGCTCATCGTCTACATCTACGAACGCCTCTCGCAGACCGTGCACGAATTTCAGGCCCCGCGCCCCGCGCAAAACATCAACGTCTCCCTCTACACCAGCAACGGCTACGCTGTGCTCACGCCCGACATCGTCTACCAAACCGGCCAGCCCGGCCAGAGCGCGCTCAAGTGCGTGCTCGCCGCGCTCGACACCGTGGCGAAGCAGGGCTGGGTCGACGAAAACGCCGTCGGCATCCAGGGCCACTCGTGGGGCGGCTACCAGATCGCCTACATGGTCACCCAGACGAACCGTTTCCGCGCCGCCGAAGCCGGTGCGCCCGTCGGCAACATGACGAGTGCCTACTCCGGCATCCGCTGGGGCACCGGCCTGCCGCGCCAGTTCCAATACGAGCGAACCCAGAGCCGCCTCGGCCAATCGCTGCAGGCCGCGCCCCAGCTCTACATCGACAACTCACCCGTTTTTCAGATCGAGAAAGTGCGCACGCCGCTGCTCCTCCTGCACAACGATGCCGACGACGCCGTGCCGTGGTATCAAGGCATCGAGCTCTTCCTCGCGCTGCGCCGCTACGAGAAACCGGCCTGGCTCTTCAACTACAACGGCCAGCTCCACGGCCTGCGCCGCCGCGCCGACCTGAAAGATTTCGGCAAACGCATGCACCAGTTTTTCGACCACTTCCTGAAAGGCGCCCCCGCCCCCGAGTGGATGGAAAAAGGCATCCCTTATCTCGAGCGCGACGAAGAGAAAATCCGCTTCAACGCGAAACCGGCAAAGTCGTAGCCCGGTCAGCCCGACCGGGCTCTTTTGCCGAACCCCTCCCTCGCCTCCATGAAAACCCTCGACCCATCCCTCTCCGCGCTACGGCTGCTGCGCGTGCGGGACGAATCCGTGCTCCTCGACAGCGACCTCGCCGCACTCTACGGCGTGGAGACGAAAGCCTTCAACAAGGCCATCAAGCGAAACGCCCGGCGGTTTCCCGCGGACTTCGCCTTTCAACTGACCGCCGAAGAGTTCGCCGCTTTGAGGTTCCAGATTGGAACCTCAAACGGTCGCGGCGGCCGTCGCTACGCACCGTGGGTGTTCACTGAACACGGCGCGATCATGGCCGCCACGATCCTCAACAGCGAACGTGCGGTGACGATGAGCACCTACGTCGTCCGCGCCTTCGTGCGCCTACGCCGGGAACTGCTGACGAACGCGACGTTGGAACTGCGTCTGACGAAGATAGAACGAGAACTCCTCTCGCACGACGCCGTTTTGCGCAGCCTCCACGCAAAGATTCAACCGCTCCTCCTTCCGCCGCCGGAACCGCCCGCCAAAGAAATGGGATTCCACACTCGCCTCAAGAAACCGTGACGCCGCGCATCCCGGGCGCGTTGCAGAGAAAGTCCGCTTCAACACGAAGCCGTCCAAGTCCCAGCCGATCAGCTGTAGCGCGTTCAGCCTAACCGGGCTCAGTTCGCCCAAGGCGCCTCCCCGACGAAAACCTTGACTGCCCTTCGCGTGAGGCGTCCCGTCAACCGACGGCCTAGCTTCGCCGTTGCTTCGTCCGATGCGCGCTTCTGTTCACTCGAAATTCTCCCGGTGGCGCCTCACGTGGGCGCTCCGGAGTCGCGCGTTCTGGCTGGTCGCCCTCGTCGTTTGCGCCGGACCGGCCGCCGTCGCGCGGCCTTTGCCGGTGCCGTTTCAGAGCGAGTATCTCGCGGAAAACTGGGGGCTCGACGAAGGGTTTCCCGAAAATTCCTGCTCGGGCATCGTCGCGGCCCCCGACGGCGCCATGTGGATGGGCACGTTTCGCGGCCTCGTGCGTTTCAACGGCCAGAAATTCTCCCCGTGGGCGCCCGCCGCCATGCCGGAGCTCAAATCCACCAGCATCGTCACGATGTATCGCGACCGCCGCGGCCGCGTGTGGTTCGGCACTGTCGAGGGACTCGTGATGCACGACCGCGGCGTGTGGCGCCGCTGGCAGGAAAACGACGGCTGGGCCAACCGCACCGATCACCCGCGCAGCTTTGCCGAGGCGCCGGACGGCACGCTCGTCGTCGGGCGTTCGACCGGCCGCATCATGCAGCTCGAGGACGGCGGCAAATGGCGCGAACTGCCCGCCCCGCCCGGCGGCGGCGGCACCCTCTGCGCCTTTGACGAGACGGGCACCCTCTACGCCGTGCGGCCCACCCATTTTGCGGGCGCCTTTGTCGACGGCGCCTGGCAGGCCCTCCCCGGCGAGGCGGGGGTGGGGAAACGCGCGGTCGGTGCCCTGCAGCGCCGCGACGGCCGCGCCTATCTTGTCCTCCAAAACGAACTCCTGCTCGTGCGCGCCGGCGCGGTCGTCGCCCGCACGGCCCTGTCCGCACCGGTGAAGATCTACTGGCGCGCCACCGAGGATGCGGCGGGCGTGCTGTGGTTGCCCGCGATCGAAACCGGCGTGTATCGGATTCAGCCCGACGGCACGGTGAAACACCTCGTGAAGGCCGACGGTCTGCCGCACTCGGGCGGGATGCGCGTGGTCTATCCCGACGATCACGGCAGCATCTGGATCGGCGGCGGCGTGGGCGGGCTCGCCCGGCTGCGCCCGCGGCGTTTCCACCATATCGGCGAGGCCGAGGGCATGGGCGACCGCGTGATCCTCACGCTCGCGCCGCTGCGCGACGGGCGCGTGCTGCTCACGACCTACGGCACGGGGCTGGCGTATTTCGACGGCGCGGGCGCGGTCGAGCCGCTGCGGGTCGGGCGGTTTGGCGCGGTGCCGTTTCGCACGGTGCTGCGGCGGCGGGACGATTCGGTGTGGTTCGGCTCGTTTGGCAGCGGCCTGCTCCGCCTCGACCGCGACCAGATCACGCCGGTGGAAAACGGCATCTTCGGCCGCACCGAGACGATCAACACGCTCTTCGAAGATTCGCGCGGCCGGCTCTGGATCGGCGGCGACCACCAGGTGGCGCTGTTGGAAAACGGCAAGTTCAGCCGCGTCGGACCGCTCGGCGTGGTCGAGCGCGCGAGCTCCACGCTATTTGCCGAGCAACCCGACGGCACGGTGCTGCTCGCCCGGCACAACGAGGTCTACGCCTATGGCCCGACGGGCCTGCGCGCGGAGCCGGTGCTGCGCCTGCACGACGACCAACGCATCGCGAGCCTGCTGTCCGACCGCGACGGACGCCTGTGGATCGGCACGGCCGGCCACGGGCTGATCGTGCGCGTGGGCAATGAGCGCCACCGGCTCTCGACCGATCGCGGCCTGCCCGGCGAAGCCGTCACCTCGCTCGTGCAGGACAACGCGGGCCTGCTCTGGTTCGGCTCCGGCCGGCAAGTCGTGCGCGCCGATCCCGCCGAACTCTGGAAGGCGGCCCGCACGCCGGGCGCGTTGCCCGCCCTCCACGTTTTCGACCAGGGCGACGGTCTGCGCGAACTCGATTTTCCCACCGCCTCCCAGCCGACCGTGGCCAAAGACGACCGCGGTCGCCTCTGGTTTGCCCTCGTGCGCGGCGCCGCGATGATCGATCCCGCACAGCTGATCACGCAGGAGGAGCCGCCTCCGGTCGTCGTCGAATCGTTGAGCTACGTGGCCGCCACCGGGCCGGTCTCGCTCGACCTCGCGCAAGACAACCCCGCCGGTCCGACGGTCCTCCCGGCAGGCAGCCATCTCATCCGAATTTCCTACGCCGCGCTCGATTTCCTCGCACCGCGCAAACAGCGTTTCCGCGTCCGGCTCGGCGACGAGCGCAGCCTCTGGCAGGACATGCGCGGCGAGACGACCGTGAACTTTCTCGAGCTGCCGCCGGGCCGTCACACGCTCCACGTGCAGGCCTCGGGCAGCGACGGCGTGTGGAACCGCCGCGGTGCGACCTTCACTTTCGAGATCACCCCGTTTTATTGGCAGACGCGCTGGTTCCGCGGACTGACCGTCCTCGGTATCGCCGGTCTCGTCGGCGGCAGCGTGTGGGTCGTCTCGTTGCGCCGCGTGCGCCGTGAACGCGAACAACTCGCCCGCGACCGCCAACTCGCCGCCGTCCAGGCGCGCCTCGCCCTCGTGCTCGAAAACACGAGCGACTTCGTGCAGTTCGCCGACAGCGCGGGCCGCATCCTCTACATCAACCGCGCCGGCCGCGCGCTGGTCGGGCTTGCCCCCGACGCCGATCTGCACACCACCCACACGCTCGATCTGCTCGCAGAGCCCGCGCGCGAGGCGTTTTCCCGCGGCGCGCTCCCGGCGGCGTGGTCACAGGGCGCGTGGTCCGGCGAATCCGCCCTGCGCCACCGCGACGGCCGGGAAATCCCGGTCTCGCTCGTCCTGCTCGCGCACCGCACCGCCGGCGGCGCGCAGGATTTCACGTCGGTGATCGCGCGCGACATCTCCGCGGCGAAGCGCCACTCGCTCACACAGGAGGCTCTCCGCGAACTCGCCACCCAACTCGGCGCGGCCGCGGCGTTGGCGGATGTCGGCCGCGCCGTCGCCGCGGCCAGTCGCACGCTGTTCGGATACGACGCGTTTTTCTTCACCCCCGTCGATGCGCAGGGCCGGCCCGCCGCCGGTGCCCATGCCGAGGATACCCCCGTCGGCGGCACGCAACCGCAGATCGTCGCCAACGTGCTCCACGCACTCAGCCCGGCGTTGACCCCGCTGCTCCAGGGCGAGCCGTTGCTCATCAACCGCGACGGCCCGCCCGCCGATCCCACGCTCCCATCCTTCGGCGCGCGCGGTTTTGTGGAACGCAAGAGCGCCTCGCTCCTGTTTGTGCCGATCCGCTGGCAGGGGAAAACGATCGGCCTCGTTTCAGTGCAGAGCTACCGCCGGCACCGCTACGGCCCGGGCGATCTGGCCCTGCTCCAGACCCTGGCCGAGCATTGCGGCTCGGCGGTCGCACGTCTCGCCGCGACGGCCGCGCTCCGGGAAAACGAGGAACATCTCCGCCTCGCGATGCAGACCGCGCGCCTCGGCTCGTGGGAAATCACCCTCGCCCCGCGCCATCTCCAGGCCTCACCCGAAGCCGAAACCGTCTACGGCTGCACGCCCGGCGCGCTTTCCGGCGAAGTGGAAAACTTGTTACGCCACGTGCCCGCCGATGAAGCCGCTGTCATCCGCCGCCAGCTCGAAGATCTGCTCGGCGGCCGCACGACCGCACTCCAGGCCACTCACCGCCTCGTGTTGCCCGACGGCGCCGTGCGCTGGCTCGAAGTGCAGGCCCGCCTGCTCGACACGCGCGGCGATCCCGAGCACCCGCGCGTGATCGGCGTGACGGCCGATATCACCGGCCGCCGCCTCGCCGAACAGGCCCGCGCCCAACTCGAAGAGCAACTCCGCCAGTCCCAGAAACTCGAAGCCGTCGGCACGCTCGCCGGCGGCATCGCGCACGATTTCAACAACATCCTCACCGCCATCCTCGGCCACGCCGAACTCGCCCGACTCGACGCGCCCGCCGAGAGCGCACTCGGCGACGCGCTCGACGAGATCCGCCGCGCCGGACTCCGCGCGCGCGATCTCGTGCGCCGCATCCTCGCCTTCAGCCGCCCGCAGGAAAGCCGCCGACGTTTTCTCGCGCCCGCGCCGCTCGTCGAAGAAGCCGTCAAACTCCTCCGTCCCACGCTCCCCGCCAACATCGAGATCACCCTGACCAGCTTCGCCGGTCTGCCGCTCATCGAAGCCGACGGTTCCGAAATCATCCGCGTCCTCGTCAACCTCGGCACCAACGCCTGGCACGCCCTCGGCACCCGCCACGGCCACGTCGCCTTTTCGGTCGAAACCTGCCGCCTCTCCGCCGGTCAGCCGTCGCCGCACGCCGATCTCTCGCCCGGCGACTACGTGTTGATCTCCGTGCGCGACGATGGTCCCGGCATCCCGGCCGATGTATTGCCGCGCATCTTTGATCCGTTCTTCACCACCAAGGCCCCCGGCGAAGGCACCGGCCTCGGCCTCTCCATCGCCCACGGCATCATGCGCTCCCACGGCGGCGCCATCACGGCCGCCAGCACGCTCGGCACGGGCTCGACGTTTACGCTCTACTTCCGCGCGTCCGACGGCCCGCCGACGCCGGTCCCCGAAACGGCCCCCGCAGCCGTGGCCCCCGACCCAAAACCCGGCCGCGGCCAGCACATCCTGTGCGTCGACGACGAGGACGCGATCGTAAGAATCACCGCGCGCGTGCTGGAGACGGCGGGTTTCGTCGCCACCGGTTGCCTGCGACCGCGCGACGCACTCGCGCGTTTCCGCGCCGAACCGGCCGCCTTCGCGCTCGTGGTCACGGATCTCTCGATGCCCGGAATGAGCGGCCTCGAGCTCGCGGCCGAACTCCAGCGGATCCGCCCCGGGGTGCCGGTCATCCTCACGACCGGTTACCTCCGCGCCGGCGATGAAGCGACCGCCCATTCCGCCGGCATCTGCGCCATCATCCACAAACCGCAGAATCTCGATCAGCTCGTGCCCACCGTCGCGCGACTGCTGGCACCCGCACCGCCCGGCGCCTGACCGCTCTCGAGCGTTTGCCGGACGATCTCCGCCAACGCCGGAAAATCGAAAGGCTTGGCGACAAACGTGAAATTCGCCCGCGTCCCGTCATCGCCTTTGACGATTTCGTCCGCGTAACCGCTGATGATCACGATGCCGAGCGCGGGCTTTGAGCGGCGCAACGTCTCGCCCAGCTCCACCCCGCTCATGCCCTCCGGCATCACCAGATCGGCGAGAAGCAGATCGATACCCGCGACTTCGCGCTGCCAGACGCCGAGCGCCTCCGGTCCGTGCGCCGCCTCCAGCACGCGGTAGCCGATGCGCCGCAGCATTGTCGCCGTCGTTTGCCGCACGGTCGGCTCGTCCTCGACAAACAGAATGGTCCCGCGCCCGCTCCTCACCGGCATTCGCGACGCGGGTTCGGGCGTATCTGCCGGCGGCGCGGCCAGCGGCAGGTAAACGAAAAACGTGCTGCCCCGGCCCACGCTGCTCTCCACTTCGATCCACCCCTGGTGCTGGTGCACGATCCCGTGCACCGTCGCGAGCCCGAGCCCCGTGCCCTTGCCCACCTCTTTCGTCGTGAAAAACGGCTCGAACAAATGCGCCAACACCTCCGGCGCCATCCCGCTCCCCGTATCGGAAACGCGCAGACACGCGAACCGCCCGGGCCGCGCCTGCGGATGCGGCGCACCGAACGTCCCCGGCGTTTCGAATTCCGCCGCCGCCGTCTCCAGTGTGAGCGCCCCGCCCGCGGGCATCGCATCGCGTGCGTTCACGCACAGGTTCATCACCACTTGGTCGAGCATGCCCGGATCGGCCCGCAGCCAGAGCGCTTCCGGCGCGAGGTGGAGATGGATCGCGATCGGCTCCCCGAGCACGCGGCGCAGCATGCTCAGCACCTGTGTGATGCCCGTGTTGAAATCGAAATGCTCGGTCTTCATCACCCGCCGGCGCGCAAAGAGGAGCAGCTGCTCGGTGAGCCGCGCGGCGCGGCGCGTCATCGCCTCCAAATCCTGGATCGGCTCGCGCACCTCCGCGTGGAGGCGCCCGTCCAGCTGCACGAGCTGCAGGTTCAGACTCATCGCCGTCAGGATGTTGTTGAAATCGTGCGCCACGCCGCCGGCGAGCTGCCCGACCACTTCCATCTTTTGCGCCTGCCATACCTGCTCCTGCAAAAGCCGCCGCGCCGTGATGTCGGAAAAACTGGAGACCACGATCGGCGTGTCGCTCCGCAGGTCGCGCAGCGGCTCCGCATTGATCGAGATCCACCGCAGCGCACCGGTGGGCAGATGCACGCCCATCACCACATCGCGCACCGGCCGGCCCGTGCGCAGCGCCACCACCGCCGGATGCTCGTCGCCGGGAAACGGCTGCCCGTCTTCCCGCACCGCGCGCCACCGCGGATCCAGCGAACTGCGGCCCGCCATCTGGTCGGCCGTCAGCCCGAGGATGCGCTCGGCCGCGGCGTTGCACCGGATGATGCCCAGCTCGCGGTCCTGCACCACGACGCCGTCCGCCACCGCATCGAAGATGAGCCGCAGTTGTTCCTCGCCCTGCCGCTGGGCCGCCTCCGCCTGCCGTTTTGCGGTGATGTCGCGGGTGACGGTCAGAATTCCGGATACGCGCCCGTCGCCGTCGCGGAGCGCGGTCGCGTGCGTTTCCAGCCACCGCAAGGTGCCCCGTCGCCCGCGCAGCGGGTAAGTGAGCGCGCCGTTTTCCCCGGCCAGCGCGCGCCGGTTCAACTCGGCAAACCGCCCGCGAAATTCCGGCTCCACAAAGTTCACCAATCCCGTGGCGTTGGCCTCGGCGAGGTCGGCGACTTCGAGCACCGCGAGACCGGACCGGTTCATCCGCAGCAGCCCGCCGTCGGGTCCGATCACCTTCACACACTCCAGCTCACCCTCGAAGACCGCCTGCAGGAAATTCCGTTGCTCGCGCAACTCCGCCTCGGTCCGCCGCTGCGCCGCGATCACGATCGCGGGGATCAAGCCGAAGAAACCCATGAGGGAAAGTTGCAGCTGCATTTCCGCATTTCTCGCCTGCGGTGTCGCCAGACTCGTCAGATTCACGCCCCAGCCGCGGAGCGCCAGCCAGCCTGTGAGCAGCGCCGCCACCAGGCACACCAACGTCACCCCGCGCGGCCCAAACCGGATCGCCGCCCACAGCACAAATGGCAGCACCACGTAGCGCCCCGCCGCGCCCAGTTCCCGGCCAAACCACACCAGTCCGAGCAGGCAGAGGACCATGCCGCCCACCATGGCGACCGCTTCCCGCCGGCGCTTCGTCCACGGCCCGCGCCACACGTTGCCCAAGCCGCCGCGCCACGCGAGAACGAGCGGCACGATCAAGATCACGCCGAGCAGGTCGCTGAAATACCACGAGGTCCACACGTCCTCCCAGGGAGCCTTGCTCCCGAGCGCTCGCACCATCCACGCGCCCACCGAAGCCGAGGGCACGAGACCGACCAGGCCGCCGAGCGCCACCACGCCCACCCATTCGCCGACACTCGCCAGGGTCGGCTGCGGCGCGACCCAGCGCCGGATCAGTTCCACGCCGAGAATCGCCGAAGCGATGTTGGTTATGGCCGCGCCGAACCAGTAGATCGGCGGCCAACCGCCGAAGAAATTGAACATGCCGCTGCCGATCAGTATCGCGACCGTCATCACCGGCCAATCGCGCCGCGCCGTCACCAAATACACCGCCAGCATCAGACCGCTCGGCAGCCAAAAACTCGCTTCCAGTTTCGGCTGCTCCGTCAGCAGCCGCGATAGCAACGTGCACACGATCAACGCTACCGCCACGCCGACCCCCCGCAGCCACCGCGGCCAGACCTCCTGTGTCGGTGAAGACAAAAGGCCGGACTGGCCGGTAGGTGGAGAGGTATTCATGGAAGACCGGAGAGAAGCTCGAGCCTGCACGGCGCCGCGCGCCGCACAAGCACGCGGCTAACGCGTCACCGCCAGCGGGAAACCGTGTTTCTTCAACGCCCGATGCAGCGCCGCCACGTGCGCGTGGTCGCGCGTTTCCACCGTGCACACCGCGTGCACCGCAAACACATCCGGTCCGCTGAACGCCCGCTCGTGCACCACATCCTGGATACTCGCGCCGCAATTCGCGATCACCCGCGTGAGCTCCGCGAGCCCGCCCGGCCGGTCCGTCACCGTCGCCGTAAACCGCGTCAGGCGCCCGTCGTGCACCAGCCCCTTGGCGATCACGCGGCCGAGCACCGAGGGATCGATGTTGCCGCCGCTGAGGATGAGCCCGACGCGTTTCCCCTGCAGCTCCGGCAACTTGCCCGCCATCAACGCCGCGAGCGGCACCGCCGCCGAGCCCTCGACCACCGTTTTCTCCAGCTCCAGCAACCGTAGAATCGCCAGCGCGATCCACTGCTCGCCGACACTCACCACTTGATCGACGCGCGTGCGCGCCAGCGCAAACGACGTCGGCCCCACCGTGAGCGGCGCGAGTCCGTCCGCGAGGGTCGCGCGGCGTTTCACCGTCACCGGTTTCCCCGCCCGCAGCGCCGCGGCAAAATTGCCCGTGTTCGTGCTCTCGATGCCGATGACTTTGATTTTCGGGTTAACGGCTTTCACCGCGATCGACACGCCCGCGATCAACCCGCCGCCGCCAATCGGACACAAAATCGCGTCGAGATCCGGCACCTGTTTCATCATTTCCAGCGCGAGCGTGCCCTGCCCCGCGATGATGTCCGGTGCATCGAAACCGTGCACGTAGGTGAGCCCCTCGCTCGCGACCAGCGCATCGGCGTGCGCCCGCGACTCCGTGAAATCCTTCCCGCGCACGAGCACGCGCGCCCCGAGTTTTTGGCACGTCGTGATTTTGATCAGCGGCGCGTAGTCGGGCATCACGACCGTCACCGGGATGCCAAGAAGATGCCCGTGATAAGCCATGCCGAGCGCATGGTTGCCCGCGCTGGCGGCGATCACGCCGCGCTTCTTTTGCGCGGGCGGCAGGCGGAGGAGCGCATTCCGGGCCCCGCGCTCCTTGAACGACCCCGTGCGCTGCAAGTTGTCGAGTTTGCAGACGATTCGACAGCCCGTGATCTCGCTGAGTGGGATCGAATCGGGACAGGGCGAAACGTAGAGACCGCCGGCGATGCGACGCTGCGCCGCGCGAATATCGGAAAGGGTTACGGGCATGGCGGGAGCGTGAGCCTTCCCCGCCGCCGTGGGAAACAAAAAGCCTACTTCCCCCCGCCGCCTTGTTTCGCCTTGGCCGCCGCTTCGCGGACCGCGCGCCGCTTGGCCACTTCGTCCGCGATTCTCTCCAGTCTCGCCTGCTCGTTGGCCGCCGTCTGCGGCGCCGTCGGCGGCACGCTCCCCTTCATCAGAAATTCGCTCACCGCCGCCATCTCGGTCTCATCGAGTTTACCGTCCCCGTTCTTGTCGAAGAGCTTGATCAGCTCCGTCCGGAGTGCCTGACGCCGGGCCAGTTCGCCCGCGACTGCCTCCGCCCGACGTCGCTTCGCGTGATCGCCTTCCGCCTCCGGAGCGACCGGCGAACCCTCTGTTTTGCCCTGCTCACCGCGCAGTCCCGTGCAGAGAAAAAGCGTTGCCGAGAGGAGGTAGGGGCAGAGACTCGGATGTTTCATGGGAAATTTGACGAAGCTTTCGCGGGGCGAGCCGACCGTGCGCCTGACGCGCGCGGCGAAACGTGGTCGTTCGCTCACCTGAGGTCCAGCCATGTATCAAGTCACCTTTTCCGAACAGGCCATGCACGAGCTCAACGGGCTCGATAAACTCGCCCAACTCGACGTGCTCGAGCCCATGACGAGCATCCGGCCGGACGACCTCGCCCATCCGCGCGAGCCGCTCGGCCGGTTTCACCGCGGGCAAAAGGAATTCTACCGCCTGCGCGCCGGCGATTTCCGTTTCTATTTCGAAGCGCACGGCGAAGCGCTCCACGTAAATTACATTCTGCACAAGAACTCGCTCGAAGACTTCCTGCTGCGCAACAAGCTCCCCGTCTCGGAGCAACAGCTCGTCGAACAGCACTCCAAGTTCTGGAAATACCTCGAGAGTCTGACGAAACGATGAATCTCCGTCGCCGCACTCCCGCCGAACGCGCCGCCGACGAACTGGCCCGTCGCGAAGACCCCTACTCGGTCACCAACGCGAGCCGCATCTATTTTCTGCCGAATCTCATGACGGCCGGAAACCTCTTCTGCGGTTTCATGGCGATCGTCTACTGCATCCACGCCCGTCTCGCCGAAACCGCTCTCACCGGCGACTACCTCGGCTCCACGCCGGCCGAGCACTACCGCTACGCCGTCTGGTTCATCTTCGGCGCCGCCTTCTTCGATGCCCTCGACGGACGCCTCGCGCGCATGGGTGGCCGCGAATCGTTGTTCGGGGCCGAGTTCGACTCCATTGCCGACGTCGTCTCCTTCGGGTTGGCGCCGACGCTCCTGATGTTCTTTTTCATCCTCTCGCCCACGCAGGGCATCCTCTGGTTCCGCAACGTCGGCTGGGCCATCGGTTTTGTTTATCTGTTATGCGCCGCGATGCGCCTCGCGCGTTTTAACGTCATCACCAATCCGCTGCTCCGCCCCGGCAAGAAAGAATCCAACAAAGATTTCGTCGGTCTGCCCGTGCCCGCCGCGGCCGGCACCGTCGCGGCCCTGGTGCTCTTTCTCCTGAAAGTCGCCGAATCGGACAAATCGCTGAAAGCATGGGCGCTCGCCCTGCCGTTTCTCATGCTCCTGATCGGCCTCCTCATGATGAGCACGATCCGCTACCCCAGCGGCAAAGGCATCGATCTCCAAACCCGGATGAAAATCCGCACGTTCACCACCGGCCTGGCCGTGCTGGTATTGATGCTGTTCTTCAAGAGCTACGCACTGCTCGGCGTGTGTTTGTCCTACATTTTCTACGGCCTCATTCGCCATTGGCGGCGCCCGCCGCCGAGTCATCTCGCCCCTCCGTCCGCCGCTTCGTCGAATCGTCCGACCGGCAACGTGTGAGCAACCTGCGTGCAGCTCACCAACAACTCCGGCGTTGTGGATAACCCGGGGTTTGCGCGCAATCCGTGCGACGATTTTCACGCCGGTTTTTGGGCCGGTTTTCCTCTCAAAATCCGCGGTTGTTGGGGTTATTCGCAGCCTATAATAATACGGATATAATTCCTAATTGAACTCCTATCCTTTTAGACTTTGTTAGCTTCTGAAAAGCGCGCTTCCCTTTCGCCCCCTTCATGAAATTCAAAATCAATCGCGATCACTTCGCCAACGGCCTCGCTCAGGTGCTCAACGTGGTCGGCTCCAAAGCCACGATGCCCATTTTGAGCAACGTGCTCATCGAGGCGGAGAAGGACCAGATCTCGCTGACGACCACGAACCTCGATCTGGGTATTCGCTGCAAAATTAAGGCCGAAGTGAAGGAAACGGGCTCCGTGACCCTCCCCGTCAAACGTTTGGCCGGAATCGTGCGGGAATTGCCCAACGTTGACGTGACCTTTGACGGTGCCCCCAACCACCAGGTCAAACTGACCTCCGGCGGTTCGACCTTTCGCATCATGGGCATCGGCAAGGAAGAATTCCCCCCGCTTCCCGAGTTCGGCGACGAAAAAGCCTACGCCCTCGAACAGGCCGAGCTTTCGATGATGCTCAAGAGCGTCGCCTACGCCCAGTCCACCGACGAGACGCGCTACATCCTCAACGGCGTCTATTTCAACTTTAAGGACGGCAAACTCTCCCTCGTCGCCACCGACGGCCGCCGCCTCGCCCTCATCGCCAAGGAGATGGAAGTTCCCGCCGCCAGCGCCGGCGCGATCATCCTTCCCGCCAAAACCGTCGGCGAACTCACCCGCCTCCTCGACAAGGGTGAAAAGGTGAAGATCAACTTCAACGACCGCCGCGCCGCCTTCCAGATCGCGACCGACAAGGAAACCAGCGGCCTGATCGACCACGTTTACCTCTACTCAAAAGTCGTCGAGGGCAACTACCCGAACTACCAGCAGGTCATCCCGAAAGAGACCCACCAGCGCATCAAGCTGGAGCGCGAGCTCTTCCTCCAGTGCGTGCACCGCGCGGCGCTCGTCTGCTCCGAGAAATCCAATTCGGTGAAGGTGAAACTCACCAGCAACCTCCTCGAAATCACCGCGCAGAGCCCCGATTTCGGCGAGGCCCACGAATCGATGGCCATCGGCTACAGCGGTCCGGATCTCCAAGTCGCCTTCAATCCCGCGTTCATCATGGACCCGCTGAAGGCGCTCTCGAAGGACGAGGTATTTTTCGAAGTCAAAGACGAGGTCAGCCCCGGCGTTTTCAAGACGTTGGAAAACTTCGTCTGCGTCATCATGCCCGTGCGCCTGAGCTGATTTTTCGTCCGGACAGCCGCGCGCGTGAGCGGGCGGTCCAACATACTTTTCGGTGCCAACTTCGCCCACTTATACCGTGGAGCCCACCTACCTGATCCTCGTCGCGATCCTTGTTTCACTCGTGTTGATGCAAATCAACCAGCGCGTGGCGTCGCCGCTGCTCTCCATTGCCGACCGGTGGTTGCGATGGTTCGTCTTCACCTTCGGCGCCGCGCAAATGTGCCGCGATTTCGAGCTGATCGACCGTCCGTTTTGGGTGCTGGCCGCGGTGTTCTTCATCGTGTGGTTCCTCGGCGAGACGCTCTACAACTGGCTCGCCATTTCCGCTCTCAGCGTGAGTCCCATGCCGCTCTTCCCGCGCTACGCCGTCAACTCCACCGGCGAAGAATGGCCCGTGCAGCCGCGTCTCCTTAAAATCCGTGAGTGGCTCCGCACCGAAGGCTTTCGGCAGACGCAGGCCCTGAAAGCCGAAGTGGGCGGCGACGGCATTTACCTCCGCGTATCCGTTTACCAAGACGCCCAGGCGCTCGTGCGCGTGCAGGTTACGTTTATCCCGCAACTGAGCGGCGCGATTTCCGTCTGCTTCGCGGTCACCTCCGTCACTGCCGATGGCCGCCGCTACCTGACCGACAATCTCTACATACCCTTTGCCGGTTTTTATCCGGAAAACTGGTTCGTGGAGCGCGCCCCGTGGCGTCGTTCTTTGCCCGGCCTGATCGCCCGCCATCGCGCGCGCCTCCTCGCCGGCAACGCCACGCCCGTCCCCTTTGAGGTCGAGCCCTTGGCCGATCTCAACTCCGCCCAACACGAACTCGACCAGTTGAACACCGAGCTCGGTTTCCTCCACGCGCACCACGACCGCGAAGACCTCGGCAAAATCACGCACGAAGGCCGCTACCGTGTCTGGAAAGAAATCTGGATGCTCAACTACTTCGGCCGCGCGGCGAAGTATGAGTGATAAGTAGGGCGTGGCTTCAGCCCGCCCTCGGTTGCGTAGGAGCCTGCTTGCAGGCGATTTCCGCTCCTTACAGCCGATTGAGCGGATAGTGCTGATCGATGAATCGGTAGTCCCGGTCGTTCTCCAGCAGACGAACGCCGTGTTGCACCACGATGGCGGCGATGAGGCAATCGATCGAATTGCGGATGGTGACGCCCTTGCGTCGCAGTTCCCGATAGATGGTCGCGCCCAACTCAAACGTGGAGCGGTCGTCATCCAAGTAGATCAGCCCCTCGAGCTGACGTTTGGTCGCAACGTATTCCTTTTCCTCGCGAACTCCCTGCAACACCTCGGCCAAAACAAAGCCACAGCAACAAAGGTCGTCCCGGTTGTGGATGCACTGTTCCAACGTCTTGGTTTTTTCCGTCTCCCGGCCCCGGAAAAAATCGATCCACACCGTCGAATCGACGAGCACTTTCATGCGACGCGTTTCGCCCGCATCCGGCCAAGATTACCGCTCCACTTAACTTTTCCTTTCAGTTCCAACAGACCGAGTTGATCTTCGCGTCGAACGAGCTCCACGAGCGCGTGATGCACCAGGGCCCGGCGGCTTTTCAAGCCGGTGGCTTTGAGACCCTGCCGCACGAGCGCTTGGTCGAGCACGATGTTGGTTCGTTTCATGGCTACACACCAAAGCGTTTGCCGAGGTGTAGGCAAGCAACCGTGTCCGCTCACCCACCGATATAACTCATCTCAATCTTCGCCCGCGCCTCACCCGTCGCCAGTAGCTCCGCCCGTTCGTCACTGTAGCGATCGAGCCGCCCGCCCCACACGCGCGAGAGATACGCCTCCAACTCAGTCGCATCCGCGCCCGCGCGCAGCGCCCCGAGCACGTCCCAGCCGAGCGAGGCGAACAAACACGTGAACAATTTTCCGTCCGCCGAGAGCCGTGCGCGGTGGCAGTCCCGGCAGAACGGCTCCGTCACCGAGCTGATTAGCCCGATTTCCCCGCGTCCATCCGTGTAGCGGTAGCGCGCCGCCACTTCGCCGCGATACGCGGGACCCACCGGTTCCAACGGCCATTTTTCTCCGATCCGCGCGATGATTTCCTTCGCCGGCACCACGCGCTCCGCTGCCCAGTGGTTCGTGTTGCCCACGTCCATGAACTCGATGAACCGCACCGTGTGACCGCGCGCACGGAAATAATCGCACAACGTCAGCAGTTCCCCGTCGTTCACGCCGCGCTGCACCACGCAGTTGATTTTGATCGGGAAACCGAGCGCCGCCGCCGCATCGATTCCGCGCAACACCCGCTCCACGCTGAAGCCGAGGCCGTTCAATTTGCCCGCCGTCGCGTCGTCGAGCGCGTCCACCGACACATTGAGCCGGTCCAAACCGGCCGCGCGCAACGCCGGCGCGAGTTTCTCGAGCAGCCAGCCGTTTGTCGTGAGCGCGACATCCCGCACGCCGACGTCCTGTTTCAAAATTCGCACGAGTTCCGGCACATCCGCGCGGAGCAACGGCTCGCCACCCGTGAGCCGCACTTTCTCCACGCCTAGCGCGCGAAACGCCCGCACGATCCGCGTGAGTTCGTCGAGCGTCATGAGCTGAGGATCGCGCAGAAATGCGTATCCGGCGCCGAACACTTCTTTCGGCATGCAGTAGGGGCAGCGAAAATTGCAGCGGTCGGTGACGGAAATGCGCAGATCGCGCAACGGGCGGTTGAACTGGTCGGTGGGATGTCCCATTGAGATGCGACGCGATGCCGCGGGGAGGGGACAAGAATGTCATTTCCCCGCTGCGTCCAGTCACTCCTCCAAGTTTCCCATGCTCACCCCCGCCGAAGCGGAAAAACTCATTTTCGCCCACGTCGCGCCCTTCCACCGCGAAGATTGCCCGCTGGCGCAGGCGCACGGCCGCATCTTGCGCGCGGATGTTTGCGCCGATCGCGACCTGCCGCCCTTCGACCGCGTGACGATGGACGGCTACGCGCTCCGGTCCGCGTCGTTGGCCGCCGGCGTGACCCAATTCCGCATCGAGGGCGTGCAAGCCGCCGGCATGAGACCTTTCAAACTCGGTCCCGCGGCCGAATCTTCCGTTGAGATCATGACCGGTTCCGTGCTCTCCGCCGGAGCAGATTGTATCGTGCCCTACGAAGAAGCGACCCGCGATGCCCACGTCGCCACGATGACCGTTTCCGCCGCCGCGGCCCACTTCTCCGCCGGTCACGCGATTCACCGCCGCGGCAGCGACCATCCGGCCGGCGCAGTGATCGTCCGCGCCGGCACGCGCCTCACCGGCCGCGAAATCGCCGTCGCCGCCGCCTGCGGCTACGCGAATCTCACCGTCACGCAGTCCCCCAAAATTGCCGTCATCGCCACCGGCGACGAACTCGTGGAAGTCGGCGCGCGCGTCGCCCCCCACCAGATCCGCCGCAGCAACGACCACGCGCTCAGCGCCGCGCTCGCCGCCGCCGGTTACCCGCACACTTCGCGTTTCCACCTCCGCGACGTCCGCCAGGAGATCGAGCATCTCCTCTGGCACATCATCGCCGAATTCGATGTTGTGCTCATCACCGGCGGTGTCTCGAAAGGAAAATTCGACTACCTCCCCGCCGAGCTCGACCGCCAGGGCGTGAAGAAAATTTTCCAAGGCGTCGCCCAACGCCCCGGCAAACCGTTCTGGTTCGGCCAAAGCCCGCGCCACACGCCCGTGTTTGCGCTCCCTGGCAATCCCGTCTCCGCCTACACATGTCTGCACCGCTACGTGCTGCCCGCGCTCGCCCATGCCGGCGCCCTCACGCCCGCCGCGCCGCGCACCGTCACCCTCGCCACGCCCGTCGCTTGGAAATCGAAACTCGCCTACCTGCTCCCGGTAAAACTCTCCAGCGGCCCCCGCGCCGAGCTCCTCGCGACACCCGACCCCTTCAATACTTCCGGTGACTTCGCCGGCCTCGTCGCCACCGACGGTTTCGTCGAACTTCCCCCCGGCCCCACCGATTTCCCCGCCGGCACCCTCGCGCCCTTCTATCCTTGGGTGTGATCCGCCACCTTGGAGCAGCGTTTCCCCACGGCCGCCAACGAACCTTCATTGGACATTAGGCATTAGTCCTTCAGTCATTCTCTCCGCATGTTCTCCCACCTCGACGCGCACAACCGCCCCGCGATGGTCAACGTCGGCGACAAAGCCGTCACGCGCCGCACCGCGCACGCCGTCGCGACCGTTTCGCTCCCACCCGAACTCGCCGCGCTCCTCCGCGATGGCGAGATCGCCACGAAAAAAGGCCCGATTTTTCAAACCGCGATTCTTGCCGGCGTGATGGGCGCGAAAAAAACCAGCGACCTCATTCCCCTCTGCCACCCGCTCCCTCTCGACGATTGTCAGATCACCATCGACTCGCGCCTCCTCCCTGATGGCACCGGTGAAGTCAGCATCCACTGCCACGCGCAAACCCACGCCAAAACCGGTGTCGAAATGGAAGCCCTCACCGGCGCGACCGTCGCCGCCCTCACGCTCTACGACATGGCGAAAGCCGTCTCCCACGGCATCGTGATCCGCGACATCCGCCTCCTCGAAAAAACCGGCGGCAAATCCCACTACCGCACCGAGTAGGAGTAGGGCGAGGTCTCCGACCCGCCCTCCACGCCCACGCCAAGCCACGCTCCATGCTCACCCTCCACGTCCAATATTTCGCGATCCTCCGCGAGCAACGCGGTCTCAACCAGGAAACGCTCACGACGTCCGCCGCTACGCCCACCGCGCTCTACGACGAACTCCGCGCGCGCCACGCCTTCACGCTCCCCGCCGACCGCGTCCGCGCCGCCGTAAACGACGAATTCGTCCCCGCCACGCACCCCCTCCGCGACGGCGACCGCCTCGTCTTCATCCCGCCCGTCGCCGGCGGTTAGTTTTCTCGAATTCCATTTCGTTATCTCGCCACGATGAGTTTCCGTATTTCCCCCTCCCCCCTCGACCCCGCGGCCCTCTCCCGCGCCCTCGCCGACGAACGCGCCGGGGCCTGCGTCACCTTCGAGGGTTGGGTCCGCAACCGCAACGAGGGCCAGCCCGTCCTCTCCCTCGAATACGAGGCTTATGCGCTCCTCGCCGACAAAGAAGGCGCCCGCATCGTCGCCGAGGCCCGCGAGAAATTTCCGATCCTCGCCGTGCATTGCGTCCATCGCGTCGGCCCTCTCCAACTCGGCGAACTCGCCGTCTGGGTCGGCGTCACTGCCGAGCATCGCGGCGCGGCCTTCGACGCCTGTCGCTACGTGATCGACGAAGCCAAGGCCCGCGTGCCCATCTGGAAAAAAGAACACTACGCGTCCGGCGCCACCGCGTGGATCAATTGCGCGACGCGCGGCGACTTTGCGGATGCGAAACGCTGAAGTAGTTACGCCGTTGCTGGCCGGCATTTTGCATCCTTCTGGCGACAATCGGCGCGCAGTGAATCCGGCCCATAACAAAAGGCGCGCAGCGTAAGGCAAAAAAAGCCACGCGTTCACAATTGAGGTTTAAGGCTCCACCTTCAGCCTGAAAGTTGTCCAAGTATCCACCTATGAATGCTCACCCCTACGCATTTCTCGCTCTGTTCGGAGCCGTCGCGGTTGCATTCCCGTTGATCTTGTTGGCGGTGTCGCAGCTCTGGTTCCGTTTCTTCCAACCGCCCAAACCCAGCCTCGACAAGGGCGCGGTTTACGAGTGCGGCGTCGCTCCCTCCGGCGATTCGTGGATTCAGTTCAAAGCCCACTACTACCTCTACGCGATTCTCTTCCTGATCTTCGACGTCGAGGTGCTGTTTCTCCTCCCGTTTGCCGTCACGTTTACGACGCTCCCCGCCGGCGCGCTCTTCGCGATGCTCGTGTTTGTCCTCTTGCTCGCCGAGGGTCTCGTGTGGGCTTGGCACCGCGGACACCTTGAGTGGAAATAAGCGAACATGAGCGACCCCACTCCTGCACCTGCGTCCGCCGCCCCTGCCGTCACCGACGCCGAGCGCGCCGAGCTTCGCCGCCACGGCATTCTGCTCACGAGTCTGCAGGAGCTCTACACGTGGGGCACCAGTCACTCCGTCTGGCCGCTTAATTTCGGCCTCGCCTGCTGCGCGATCGAGATGATCGCCGCCTCCATGGCGAAATTCGACATCGCCCGCTTCGGCTCCGAAGTCTTCCGCCCGTCGCCGCGCCAGGCCGATCTGCTCATCGTCTCCGGCACCGTCACCAAGAAGATGGCCCCGCAGGTCATCCGCCTCTGGAACCAGATGCCCGAGCCGAAATACTGCATCGCCATGGGTGCCTGCGCGATTTCCGGCGGCCCCTTCAAGCAGGGCTACAACGTCCTCAAAGGCATCGACCGTTTTATTCCGGTCGACGTCTACATTCCCGGTTGCCCGCCTCGTCCCGAGGCTCTCCTCCACGGCCTCCTCGAGCTCCAGAAAAAGATCAAAGGCTTCCAAATCGCCGGCCCCGATGCCCCGCGCCACTTGCGCAGCGATCTCGAGTGCAACTGCCCCGTCCCCGAGTTCGGCGAACACGATATTGTGCCCGCCGCCAATCCCGCCGTCTGGACCGCCCCGACGCTCGTCCGCTCCGAAAAGGCCTGACGCACCATGGAAACCGTTGAACAGATTCGCGACCGACTGCTCGCCCGGTTTCCCGGAGCAGAGGTTTCCATCGTCACCAATCCCGGCATCGCCGCCCAACACTCGCTCCTCCTCGGCGGCTCGCAAGCCCGCGCCATCGCCACCTTCCTCCGCGACGATGCCACGCTGAAGCTCGACCAGTGCTCCAACGTCACCGGCATCGACTGGCCGGAAAAAGAAATCGTCGAGACCACCAAAGTTTCCGTCCCCGATCCCGCGAATCCCGCCGCTCCGCCGAAAATCACCGAGCAAAAGACCAAGCGCATCCAGCCCGGCTACCTCGAAGTCGTCTATCACCTCTACTCGATCGCCCAGCGCCACGGCCCGGTGATCCTCCGCCTGCGCACCGGCAACCGCACCGATCAGGTCACCGTCCCCTCGCTCACGCCCGTCTGGCGCTCCTGCGAATTTCAGGAACGCGAAGTCTTCGATCTCTTCGGCGTCAAATTCGAAGGCCACCCCGATCTCCGCCGCATTTTGATGTGGGACGAGTTCAAAGATCACCCGATGCGCCGCGACTACGTGGAGCCCGATGACTACGAGTGGGAGCCCACCCCGCACGGCGACGTCCTCGCGAAAGCGAAGAAGCATTATCCCGCGCCGCCCGCTCCTGCCGCCGCGGCGCCCGCGGTAGGGCGCGTTGTCCCCAACGCGCCGTCTCAGGAGGTCAAAGCCCCATGAGCGTCTCCGATCTCTCCCCGCTTTCGCCGTTGTCCGGCTCGCACGTCCGCGCCGTCCACGACGAATTCCACGGCGACCTCCTTGAGGTCTCGATGGGGCCGCACCATCCCTCCACCCACGGCGTCTTCCGCATGATCGTCACCCTCGACGGTGAGACCATCGTGAAGCTCAAGCCCGTCTTCGGTTACCTTCACCGCAATCACGAGAAACTCGGCGAGAACACCACCTATCTCGCCTCGATGCCTTACACCGACCGTCTCGACTACCTCTCGTCGATGACGAACAACTGGGCCTACGCCATCGCCGTCGAGAAGCTCGCCGGCCAAGCCGTCCCCGAGCGCGCCGAATATCTCCGCGTTATTCTCGCCGAGCTCACGCGCCTCCTGAATCACACCTGCCTCGCCGGCTTCCTCATGCAGGACTGCGGCTGCTCCGGCACGCCGCTCATGTATGCGTTCCGCGAACGCGAATACATCCTCGACCTCTTCGAATCCCTCTCCGGCTCCCGGATGATGTGCAACTACCAGCGTTTCGGCGGTTGCCGCGTCGATCCCTCCGACGACTGGATCGCCGCCGCCAAGAAACTTACCGACCGCTACGGCACCTTCCTCGACGAATTCGAGACGCTCCTCACGGGCAATGAGATCATCATGTCCCGCACGCAAGGCGTCGGGAAACTCTCGCCCGAGCTCGCCATCGCCGCCGGCGTCACCGGCCCGATGCTCCGCGCCACCGGCGTCAACTACGACCTCCGCAAAGTCGACGCTTACGGCGTGTATCCACGTTTCGACTTCCGCGTCCCGCTCGGCGACCACGGCGATGTCTACGACCGCTACATGATCCGCGTCCTTGAGATGCGCGAGTCGATCAAGATTCTCCAGCAAGCTTTCGCCACCCTGCCCACCGGCCCGATCATGGACCCGAAGGCCAAACTCCGCGGTTTCCGCCCGAAAGCCGGCGAAGCCTACGGTCGCATCGAGGGTCCGAAGGGTGAGATCGGTTTCTTCCTCGTCAGCGACGGCAGCCCGAATCCCTACCGCTACCGCGTCCGCCCGCCCTCCTTCATCAACCTCACCGTGCTCGAGGACATGTGCCTCGGCCAAACCGTCGCCGACGCCGTGATCATCCTCGGCTCCGTCGACATCGTCCTCGGCGAAGTCGACCGCTAACCACCATGCTCGGCACCGGATTACTTCAAGGCCTCGGCGTCACTGCGAAGAACTTCATCGGTTCCTTTCATGATCCCGCGCGGTTTACCACGGTCGAGTATCCCGAGGTTAAGCCCAAGCTCCCCGAGGCCTACCGCAGTTTCCCGTTCCTCGTCTCCGAGACCGCCGAAGATCCCATGGGCACGCTCCGCTGCGTCGCCTGCCAGATCTGTGAAAAAGAGTGCCCGCCGCAGTGTATCTACATCGAGAAATCGAAGGACAAAAAGCCCGACGCCACCGGCAAACTCCAACTCTTCCCCGCGATCTTCGCGATCGACACGTCTGTCTGCATGAGTTGCCAGATCTGCGTCGAGGTCTGCCCCTTCGACTCGATCAAGATGGACCAGGTGTTCGAAGTCGCCACCACGGACCGCTTCACCGGCCTCCTGCTCAACCGTGAGCAACTCGCCAAGTCCAACGCCTACTACCACTCGATCCACCCGACGGAGGCCAACGAGGTTGACACCCGCCTCGCCGCCGAACGCAAAGCCGCCGAGGAGAAAGCCGCCGCCGCTGCCGCCGCCAAGGCTGCTGCTGCCGCGAAAGCCGCCGCCGCTCCCAAACCCGCTGCCGCCGCTGCTCCGGCCACGGTCGCACCCGCTTCACCCGCCCCCGCCGCCCCGAAACCGCCCGCCGCGCCCAGCGCGGAGGCCCCAAAGCCGCCGACCGCCTCATGAGCGCTTTTGGATTCTCCGTCTTAAATCTACCCCTCGCCGCCGCCGCGCCCGATCGCGCCTCCGCCCTGCTTGAGCGCGCTCCGCAACTCCTGCGCGACACCGTCACCGGTTTTCTCCCTGAGCCCCTCCGCTGGCTCGCCAACGGCCTCATCGCAATCGCTGTCATCCTCGCCGTCTTCGGCCTCCTCTTCGCCTTCCTCACGCTCGCCGAACGCAAAATCCTCGGCCGCGTCCAGAATCGCCCCGGCCCCAACCGCACGCCGATCCCGCTCACCAAGATCCGCCTCTTCGGTCTGTCGCAGCCCTTCGCCGACGGCGTTAAGGCCCTCACCAAGGAAGACGTCATCCCGCGCGACGCCGACAAGATCCTCCACTTCCTCGCCCCCGTCGTCCTCCTCGCGTTTTCGATCCTCACCTTTGCCGTCATTCCGTTCGGGCGAAACCTGATCCCGGTCGAACTCGACGCTGCCGTCCTCTACTTCTTCGCCGCCGGCGCCGCCACCGAACTCGCCGTCTTCATGGCCGGCTGGGCGAGCCGCAACAAATACTCCCTCCTCGCCGCGATGCGCGCCCTCGCGCAACTCATCAGCTACGAGCTGCCGCTCCTCCTCGCCTGGGTGCCCGTCGTCCTCGTCGCCGGCTCGCTCTCCACCACCGAAATCGTCGCCGCCCAGGGCGGTTGGGCCTTCAACGTCCTCCCGCACTGGCACGTCTTCACGCCATGGGGCTTCGCCGGCTTCTGCATCTTCATGATCGCCGCGCTCGCCGAGTCCAACCGCTCGCCGTTCGACTTGCCCGAGGCCGAGAGCGAACTCATCGCCGGTCACCTCACCGAGTATAGCGGTTTCAAATACGCTCTCTTCTTCATGGCCGAGTATTTCGGCATGATCGCCCTCAGCGGCATGGCCATCACGCTCTTCCTCGGCGGCTGGCAGGCCCCGTCGCCCTATCTCGAGTTTATCCCGTCCTATGTCTGGTTCGGCGGTAAACTCATCGTGCTGCTCATCGGCTTCATCTGGATCCGCGCCACTTTCCCGCGCCTCCGCATGGACCAGCTGACGCGCTTCGCCTGGAAATTCCTCGTCCCGCTCGCGCTCATCAATCTCGCCAACGCCGCCTTCTGGTCGCTCACCGCCCAATGGTCCGGCCCGCTCCAATTCGTCCGCTGGCTCGTGAGCGCCGCCGTCGTCATCGGCCCCTTCGTCCTCATGGGTCGCAAACTCAGCGCCGGCGTCGCCCCGCGCGTCTACCGCTACGCCGCCACATGATCGCCGCCCTTGCCCTCATCGCCGTGATCACGCTCGCGACCGCCGCCGTCGCGATGTCGCTGCGCAATCTCATCCACAGCGCCCTCCTCCTCATCGCGAGCTGGTTCGGCATCGCCGCGTTTTACCTCTGGGCCGGCGCCCAGTTCGTCGCTTTCGCCCAGGTTCTCGTCTACGTCGGCGCCGTTTCGATGGTGGTGCTCTTCGCCGTCTTGCTCACGCGCCGCAGCCGCGCCGACCACGTGATCGCTCCCGACTCGTTGGCCCGCGCCGTGTCCGCGGTCTTCGCCGGTGCCGCCGTGTTTGGCGTGCTCGCCCTCGCCATCCTCAAAACCCGACTCGCTCCGTCCACCGCCGCCGCGCCCGTCGTCACCGTCCGCGACATCGGCACCCAACTCATGGGCACCCACGCCGCCGCACTGATCGTCATGGGCATTCTCCTGACCGTCGCGCTCCTCGGCGCCGTGGTGATCGCCTCCCACGATGGCCCCGAATCGAGAAAGGACGCCTCATGAGCCCGCTTCACCTCTGCCTCCTCTTTTCGAGCGCCCTCTTCTGCATCGGCCTCGTCGGCGCGCTTGCCCGCAGCAACACCATTCTCGTCCTCCTCGGCGTCGAGCTGATGCTCAACGCCGCTAACCTCAACTTCATCGCCTTCTGGCGCTACGGCCCCACGCCGTCGCCCGCCACCGGTGTGATGTTCGTGATCTTCTCGATCGCCGTCGCCGCGGCCGAAGCCGCCGTCGGCCTCGCCCTGATCATCGCCGTCTATCGCCACCAGAAGAGCATCCGCCTCCAAGAGGCCAACCGCCTGAAGGGCTAATATGAAAATGACCAATGACCAATGTCTAATGTCCCATGGCCGGAGATCGGAGTCGATCGTTAGCGCACGCTCGTTTCATTGGTCATTGGTTATTGGTCATTGGTCATTCTGCGCCGCCTTCGCGCCAACGCTCGCCCCATGACATTCGTAGCGCAGCACCTCTGGCTCATCCCCGCGCTGCCGCTCCTCGCCGCGACCATCGCCGCGCTCGCGCCCCGCAGCGCCCGCTCACTCGCCGCCGGCGCCGCGATCCTCGCGCTCGCCACGTCGTTTTTCATTTCCTGTGCCGCGCTCAGCACCGCCCTCGCGAATCCCGCCGCGCACCTCACGCACAACTTCGTATGGTTCGAACTCGGCAACGACACCGTCCGCCTCGGCTGGCTGCTCGATCCGCTCACCGCGTTCATGTGCACGATGGTGACCTTCGTCGGCACCCTCATCTTCATTTTCAGCCTCGGCTACATGCACGAGGACGCGAACTTCAAACAGTTCTTCTGCTTCCTGAGTCTCTTCGCCGCCGCGATGCTCGGCCTGCTCGTCGCGAACAGCCTCCTCCTCCTCTTCATCTGTTGGGAACTCGTCGGTCTCGCCTCTTATCTCCTCATCGGTTTCTGGTTCCACAAACCGTCCGCCGCCGCCGCTGCGAAAAAAGCCTTCATCACCACGCGTATCGGTGACCTCGGTTTCCTCCTCGGCCTCCTCTGGCTCTACGATTCCGCCGGCTCCCTCCTCCTTTACGACAACGGTCACGGCGTCCTCGAAGCCACCGCCCTCGGCGCACTCGGCTCCGCTGCCACCATCTGCGGTCTCACCGTTGCGAGCGCCATCGGCCTCCTTCTCTTCTGCGGCGCCGTCGGCAAGTCCGGCCAATTCCCGCTCCACGTCTGGCTCCCCGACGCGATGGAGGGTCCGACACCCGTCTCCGCCCTCATCCACGCCGCCACGATGGTCGCCGCCGGTGTGTTTCTTATGGCGCGCGTTTATCCGCTGCTGACGCCCGACGCCCTGCGCGTGATCGCCTTCATCGGCGCCATCACCGCGCTCCTCGGCGCCGTCATCGCCGTCGCCCAATACGATCTCAAGCGCATCCTCGCCTTCTCCACCGTCTCCCAACTCGGCTACATGATGCTCGCGATCGGCGTAGGTGCCCCCAACGCCGCGATCTTCCACCTGCTCACGCACGCCTTCTTCAAAGCCCTGCTCTTCCTCGGCGCCGGCTCTGTCATCCACGCCGCGCACCACGAGCAAGACATCCGCCAGCTCGGCGGACTCTCCACGAAGATGAAGCTCACCTTCGCCACCTTCGCCATCGGCACGATGGCCCTCGTCGGCGTCCCGCTCTTCTTCTCCGGTTTCTGGAGCAAGGAAGCCATCCTCCACGCCGCCCACACCACCACCGGCTCGCATCTCCCGTTCTACGCCGCGCTGATCGGCGTCGTCCTCACCGCCTTCTACAACACCCGCCTGATCGCCGAGACCTTCTTCGGCCACGGCCGCAGCCACGCCGCCGAACACGCCCACGAAAACTCCGCGGTGATGACCACCCCACTCGTCATTCTCGCCTTCTTCGCCATCGCCCTCGGTTTCCTCGGCACGCCCGCCTATCCGTGGCTCCAAGCCCGCCTCAGCGGTGAAACTGCCGTTCACGGCCACTCCCTTCTCGATGGCGTCGGCCTCATGGTCCTCTCCATCGTTCTCGTCGCCGTCGGCATCGGCGCCGGTTTCGCCCTCTACGGACGCAAACTCCGCGCGAAAGCCACCTCGCCCGACCCGCTCGCCACCGCCGCTCCCGGCCTCCACGCGTTCCTCGGCGCCCGCCTGAAATTCGACGAGCTCTACGCCGCGACCTTCGGCGTGCTCAACAGCTTCACCGCCACCGCCGCCGACTGGTTCGACCGCTACGTCTGGGGCGGCATCGTCCACTTCCTCGCCCTCCTCGGTGAATTCTCCGGCACGGTCAACCGCGAGGCCGACGAACAGGGCCTCAACGGCGGCTTCGACGCCACGAGCGAGAAAATCCGCGGCACCGGCCAAACCTATTCCCGCGTCCAAACCGGCGACGCCCACGGCTACCTCCGCTGGATCGCCGTCAGCTTCGTCGTCCTCGCGCTCGTCGCGATTTTTGGAGGTGTCGTATGAGCTCCCTCCCGCTCCTCTCTCTTGTCGTCTTCACGCCGTGGGCCGGCGCCGTCCTGCTCGCCTTCCTCCGCGGTGCGAGCCCCGCCACCACCCGCGCGCTCACGCTCCTTTTCTCCCTCTCCACGCTCGCGCTCTCCGCGGTCCTGCTCGGCGGTTTCAACCCCGCCTCGATTGCCCCGCAATTCGTCGAGCGCCACACGTGGATCTCCGCGCTCAACGTCCACTATCACCTCGGTCTCGACGGCCTGAGCCTCCTCCTCGTCCTTCTCACCGGCATCCTCTCGCCCGCCGCCCTCCTCGCCTCCTGGTCTTTTCTCTCTACCTCCGTCTCTCAGTCGCCGCGCCTCTTCGGTGCGCTGTTCCTCCTCATCCAAGGCGCCGCGCTCGGCGTCTTCCTCGCTCTCGATTTCTTCCACTGGTTCCTCTTCTGGGAACTCAGCCTCTTCCCCGCGTTTTTCCTGATCAAACTTTGGGGCGGCCCGGGCGCCACACGCGCGGCCTACCAGTTCGTCGTCTACACCATCGGCGGCAGCGCCTTCATGCTCGTCGGCTTCGCCGCCCTCTTCGTCGCCACCGGCACCCTCGATTTCGCCCAGCTCGCCCAACTCGCCCGCGACGGCTCGCTCGCCGCCAAACTCCCCGGCGGCGCCTACCACCTCGTTTTCCTCGGCGTCATTCTCGGTCTCGCGGTCAAGGTCCCTCTCTGGCCCTTCCACACGTGGCTCCCCGCGACTTACTCCGAAGCCCCGACCGGCGCTTCGATGTTCCTCACCGGCATCATGTCGAAGATGGGCGTCTACGGTTTCCTCCGGATCCTCTGGCCGATCTTCCCCGAGCCGCTCCACCACGCGACCCCCTGCCTCATCGTGCTCGCCCTCGGTGGTGTCGTCTTTGGCGCCTTCGCCGCGCTGAAACAGACCGACCTCAAGCGCATGGTCGCCTACTCCTCGATCAACCATCTGAGCTACTGCCTCCTCGCGCTCTTCGCCGTCTCCTACGCCACGGGACGCAGCACGCCCACCGGCGCCGCCGCCTCGGCCGCCCTCAGCGGCACGCTCCTGCAAATGTTCAACCACGGCCTCTCCGCCGCCGCGCTCTTCGCGTGCGTCGGCATCCTCGAAGCCCGCTCCGGCGGCAAACGCGGCCTCCACGATTTCGGTGGCGTCCGCACCGCCGCCCCGCTCTTCGCCGGCCTCTGTGGCGTCGCCCTCTTCTCGTCGCTCGGTCTCCCCGGCCTCAACGGCTTCGTCGGTGAATTCCTCATCTTCCGCGGCGTCTTCGGCCTTCATCCCGCCGCCGCTGCCGTCGCTACGCTCGGCCTCCTCGCCACCGCGCTCTTCCTTCTGACGTTCTGGCAACGTGTCTTCCACGGCCCGCGCGCTGGCGCCGCAGCCTCCGCCTTTGCCGACTGCACCGCGGTTGAACTCGTGACCCTCGTCCCGCTCGTCGCGCTGATGTTCGTGTTCGGCCTCTTCCCCGGCCTCCTCACCGGCCTCTTCAATCCGCTCATCACCTCGTGGGCTGATCACCTCACGCTCCCATGAACCACCCGCGATACTCTTTTCTGTGGTGGGCGGGCACGTCCCTGTGCCCGCATTCATCCGTATGAACGCCCTGCCCTGCACGATCTACGTCTCCTTCGCCGGCGCCCTCCTCGCGCTCGCGGCGGGTGCGCGTTCCAACTCCGCCGCCCGCTGGGTTGCCCTTGTCACCGCGGTCACCTCCTTCGCGCTCACGCTCCTCGCTGCCGTCAACTTCGTTCCCGGCCCGGGCCTCCAGACCATCGTCGATGTCCCGTGGATCTCCGAACTCGGCATCCGCTACCATCTCGCCGCCGACGGCATCAGTCTCACGCTGCTCGTCCTCACCGGCCTCGCCGCCACTGTCGGCGTCCTCTTCTCGTGGAACATCGAGCACCGCGTCGGTGAATTCTTCGCGCTCTACCTCGCCCTCATCGGCGGCGTCTTCGGCGTGTTCCTCAGCGCCGATGCCTTCACGATGTTCGTCTTCTACGAAATCGCGATCGTCCCGAAATACTTCCTCATCGCCAACTGGGGTTCGCCCGCCACGCGCGAACACGCCGCGATGAAGCTCGTCCTCTATTCGTTCGCCGGCAGCGCCCTGGTCCTCGCCGGACTCCTCTGGGCCAACGCCGCCGCCATCGCCCACGGTGCTCCGTCCAGCTTCGCCCTCAACGACCTCGCCGCCGCCGCCCTCCAATTCTCCCGGGGCGAACAAATCGGCCTCTTCGCTCTCGTCTTCACCGGCTTCGCCGTCCTCGCCGGCATGTTCCCCTTCCACACGTGGGCCCCCACCGGCCACGTCGCCGCGCCCACCGCCGCCTCGATGCTCCTCGCCGGTGTCGTCATGAAACTTGGCGCCTACGGTTGCCTCCGCGTCGCCATGCCGCTCTTCCCGGTCGGCCTCGCCTTCTGGCAACCCACCATCGCCGCCCTCGCCATTATCGGCATTCTCTACGCCGGCTTCATCGCCCTCGTGCAGGACGACTTCAAGTTCGTCATCGGCTACTCGAGCGTGAGTCACATGGGCTTCGTCATCCTCGGTCTTGCCGCCGCCAATTCCACCGCAGTCGCCGGCGCCGTTCTCCAGATGTTTTCGCACGGTGTGATCGCCGGCCTCCTCTTCGCCGTCGTTGGCCGCATGGTCTACGAACGCACCCACACCCGCCAACTCGCCGCGCTCCGCGCGCTCCCGCTCCACCGCCTGCTCCCCTTCGCCGCTTTCACCTTCGTCCTCGCCGGCCTCGCCTCGATGGGCATGCCCGGCTTCAGCGGCTTCCCCGCCGAGCTCACCATTCTGATTGGCGTTTGGAAAACCTCGCCGACCTGGGCCATCTTCGCCGGCGGCGGTATTTTGGTCGCCGCAGCCTTCACGCTTCGCGCCATCCACGTCTCCTTCTTCGGCTCCACCTCTCCCGTCGCCGCGAATGCCGGCGAGTCGACGCACGATGATTCCCACCATCATGCCTACGAGCCGATTACCATCGCAGAGAAAGCCGGCACTGCCCTGCTCCTCGCCGCCACCGTTTACATCGGCCTCAAGCCCGACGTCCTCCTCGACTGGATCACGCCCGCCCTGCAATCGCCCCTCATGCAAGCCGCGTTGAAAGGAGGTTCGCTGTGAACTACACCGAACTCCTCCACGCCATGGTGCCCGAAGCCGCCCTCGTGGTCGGCGCGCTTCTCGTCCTCACCTTCGATCTCACGTTCGGCCGTCGCCGCAGTCTCGATACGCGGCTCCACACCTCCGTCGTCACCGGCACCGTCGCCGTCGTCGCCGCGATGTATGGCGCCTTCTCCGTCGGCCTCACCGATTCCGTCTTCGGCGGCGTGCTCGTCCTCGACGAACTCACCATGGCGACGCGCCTCGGCGTCCTCATGCTCTCGTGGCTCACCCTGACGCTCGCCGGCAGCACCGCCCGCCTCCGCCACCCCGCCGAATTTGTCGCCATCGTCCTCCTCGCCACTTCCGGCTTCACCCTGATGGCCGCCGCGCAACAACTCCTCGTTGCCTTCGTCGCCCTCGAACTCGCCAGCCTCTCCCTCTACATCCTCGCCGGCTTCGACAAAACGAAACCCGAGTCCGCTGAAGCCGCGCTGAAATATTTCCTCTTCGGCGGCATGTCCGCCGCGTTTCTCCTCTTCGGCTTCAGCCTCGTCTACGGCCTCACCGGCTCGATCGATCTGCCTGTCATCGCGGCCCACATCGCCCGCCAAGGCCTGAACCCGCTCCTCTCGCTCGCACTCGTGATGATCCTCGTCGCGTTCGGCTTCAAAGCCGCCGCCGCTCCCTTCCACCTGTGGGCCCCCGATGTCTACGAAGGCGCACCCATTTCTTCGTCCGCGCTCATCGCCTCCGCCTCGAAACTCGCCGGCTTCGCCCTCTTTGTCCGCCTCCTCTGGCCCGGCTTCGGCCCCGCCGCCGGCAGCGTCTCGACCGCCACCGGTGCACCCGGCTGGCTGCCGGTCGTCGCCTGCATTTCCGCCGCGTCGCTCTTCCTCGGAAATTTCGCCGCCCTCGCCCAATCCAACGTCCGCCGCCTCCTCGCCTACTCGGCCATCGCCCATGCCGGCGTTATGCTCCTCGGCGTGATCGCCGCTGGCGACGCCGGGCTCGGCCCGCTCTTCTACTACGTCTTCACCTACGGCATCGCGACCGTCGGCTCCTTCGGCGTCATCGCCGTCGTCGAACGCACCGGCCCCTGCCAGAAGATTACCGATCTCGCCGGCCTCTACCGCCGCTCGCCGCTCCTCACTGGCTGCCTTGCGATTTATCTCCTCTCGCTCGCCGGCATCCCGCCGCTCGCCGGCTTCTTCGGCAAATTCACCGTCTTCGCCTCCGCCTTGAAACTCGGCGGCCTCGCCGGTCCCGCCGGCTGGCTCGCCATCGCCGCCATCGCCCTCAGCGCCATTGCGCTCTACTACTATCTCGTGGTGTTGAAGCAGGCCCTCGTCGCCCCGCCCGCCGCCTCCGCCTCCAGCCGCATCCCGGTCCCCGCCGACGCCGCCATCGTCCTCGTTTTCGCCGCCGCCCTGATCGTCCTCCTCGGCCTCTTCCCATCGTTCATTTTGCGGATTTTCTGACGTTTTCGGGCTGAAACGCCTGTTTCGGAAAAATTCGTCAAATTCGGCCCTCGCGCCGTTACCAGTCGTTTTGTCGCCGGTCCGTTCCAAGGTCTGCCGTCATGAACGCCCTCGCCGCCACCACCACAGCCGATCGTCTCCGCGAAATTCCCGCCGAATTTTGGCTCAAGGGCCTGCTGGTCGTCGTCGCCTTCGTCGCGGCCATTCTCATTTTTAGGAAGATCGTCCAAGTAAACAAAGTCGTGCTCGCCGGCATTCTCCTGTTCGCCGCCGTCATGATCGGCTTCAACTGGATCTACGAGCGCAACGAGCCTGCTTGGGCGACGCCCACCGTCACCTGGCTCGGCGGATTCTTCCCGGGCAAAGGCTCCTACGGCGCCAAGCAGCAGACCACGACGCCCCCCGCGAAGCCCGTCGCCGCCAAACGCAGCTGACTCGGCTTCACGCCCGATAATTTTTGATTCTTTGCTTTCTTTGGTGGGTGACGGTCGGTGCTCGGCAGCCCCAAAGGGGCGAAAATTGATAGCCCAGGGCCACGCCCTGGGGAATATTTACGGCAGCACCCGAGCCCTGTAAGGGCGGCACTTTCGCCCACTGAAAACCTGCTCCATTCCGCGCGAGCCTGGACCTGAGCCTCACGCCTTCGGGCGCGGATGCGTTCGCCGATACGTCCGCAGCAGCTTCCACGTATCGTCGAGCACTGCATCCGGCCCCACGTAGCGACCCCAACGGTAACTGTCCGACAGCACTTGGCCGTTTTCGTCGATCAACACGAGACACGGAATTCCGCTGCCCGCTAAACGCTCGATCTCCGCGGTGCGCCGTAGCGCGCTCCACTGCAACGCCGGCCACGGCATTTTGTCGTCGCGCATATAGGCCGCCATGTCGCCCTCGGTCCGGTCGCGGTTCACGTGCACGATCTCGAATTCCGGATACAGCGCCCGGATCTTCCCATACGCGTCGACCAAGTCCGGTGTAAACTGCCGGCACGGCCCGCACCAACTCGCCGAAAAATAGATCCCGAAAAATTTCACGCCCGCCAACCGCCGCGATTCCCGCGCCCGCAGTCCGCCGCCTTCCAACGCCACCAGTTTCCCGGCCAACGCCCGCTCGATCGCGCCGGTCGGTTCGTAGGCAGGAACTGCCTGTTTCACCTCCGATGCGACCGCAACCGCCACCTCAGCCGCAGCCGCCGGTGCCGGCACCGTGGCCCGCACCTCATTCTGCCCGACCTCCGGCGCGACGACACTTGCCGGCTTCACCTCGACTCGCGGCAAATCCGTATGCGCCGCCAGCACGCGCCCGGTGAGCCGCCGATACCGCACGACCACCTGCGCGTCCGCGACCTCGATCAACTCCAGCCGCTCCCCCACCGCGAGCCCCACGGACCCCGCCGCCTTGCCATTGCTGACAATCTCCAAGCGCGTCGCCGTCGTCACCGTGACCTCAGCCGGCAACGCCGCGAGCACGCGCCCCAGCGCCAACCACCCGCCCGCCAAAATTGCCGCCCAAGTTTTCACGCCCCGCACCGAATCCCACCCGCCCCCCGCGGTCAACGCGCCACTCCCTGACTCCTTTCAAGAAAGAAGGACTTCGTTGGCTGTGATATTCCGTTGGCGCGTCGGATGGGAGTGAAATGAGACTACCCCGATTACGGCGGTAGCAGAGCTCGCCACCGAGTGGCGTAGGGCACGAGCGTGCGCTGCAACCATTGCTGCGTTTGTTGGGCTTGAACTCTGGCACTTTCGCCGCCGCCTACATGGCCGAGTTTCTCCATGTCTTCGTTGATCCGTTTGTTCACCATTTCGAGGGTGCGCGGGAGAGCTTGAATCGTCGTCGTCTGAAACATGCCGCGATACCACGACCACACATCATCCGAGGGGACGGTGTATTGAATCGAATCCTCCCTGGGACGGCTGGTGCTGGTGCGTGAGCGTTGGGAGGTTGTGCCGAGGCGCACGGTGCCTGTGCTTTTAGGAGGAAAATCGGCTTTGAGTTTTTGAATAGAATCCGTCTGCACGCGGGCCGGATGGTTGTTGGCAGAGGCGAGTTTCTTTGCCGCGAGATCGCCTGCTGTGAATTCCTCACGCGCTTTGGCGGCGGTGCGCGCCTCGGCGTCGCGTTTCTCCTGTTGGGCTGTGGCCGTAGCAGTGCGCCGTTTTTCTTCGGCGGCTCGTTCGGCGATTTCTTTTTGGGCGGCGACGAGGACGACTACCTCAATCTGATCTGCCTGCACATCTGAGGTGCCACCGGCATGCACCACGACGGCGACATCATCCTTGATCGAGATAATGCGAGCCCTTTTCAGCACGGTGCCGTTCAGAAGAGTGAGATCGGTGCGCGGCTCGGCGGCGAGAGCCGTGGTTGCAAGCGCCAAACACAGAGCGGGCAGGAAGATTTTCATGGGCTAATTTTTCGCTGTGGCTTTGAACTGCGGGCGCAAGACGTTGAGCCGTTCCTGGGACGATTTGAGCGTGTTCAACAATACGGTTCGATCAAGTGCAGTCATTTCCCTGACGGCCATCGTTGATCCACAACGTCGGCGTTTGGAGTGGATAGAAATCGAGTTTTAGCGATAGCAGGCATGTTCTGGCCTTCGCTCCGACCGGTGCGGCCTGATTTGAAGGGGATGCCTATTTTATGACCGTCCGTGAAAATCAAGGTGGTCTTCCCCCGCCCGCCTCCGTAGAAGAGTCCTCTTTCTTTATGGCCAAAACTCACTCCGACATCGGACTCATCGGCCTCGCCGTGATGGGTCAAAACCTCGCGCTCAATATCGCCGACCACGGCTTCCAGATCTCGGTTTACAACCGCACGGTCGAAAAGACCGAGAAGTTCGTCGCCGAAAATCCCAACACCCCCGGCGGCCTCGTCGGTGCGAAAACCCTTGAGGAGTTCGCCGCGTCCCTCGCCAAGCCCCGCAAGGCCATCATTCTCGTCCAGGCCGGCAAGGCCACCGACGCCGTGATCGACGGCCTCGTCTCTGTCTTCGAGCCCGGCGACATCATCATCGACGGCGGCAACGCCCTTTGGACCGACACCATCCGCCGCGAAAAAGCCCTCAAAGAAAAAGGGTTTCGCTTCATCGGCTCCGGCGTCTCCGGCGGTGAAGAAGGCGCGCGCTTCGGCCCGGCCCTCATGCCCGGCGGCGATGCCGCGGCCTACAAAGAACTCGCTCCGATTTGGAACGCCGTCGCCGCCAAGGTCGACGCCAAGACCGGTGCCCAACTCGGTGGCGCCGCTCCCGGCAAGCCCATCGTCGGTGGCGTGCCCTGTGCCGCCTACATCGGCGAAAACGGCGCCGGTCACTACGTCAAGATGTGCCACAACGGCATCGAGTATGGCGATATGCAGATGATCTGTGAGGCCTACGCGTTGATGCAGGGTCTCCTCAAGATGAAGGCCCCCGAGATGGGCGCCATCTTCTCCGAGTGGAATCAAGGCATGCTCGGCTCCTTCCTCATCGAAATCACCGCCGACATTTTGAAGCAGAAAGACCCGATGACGAAGAAGCCCATCGTCGACGTAATCCTCGACACCGCCGGCCAGAAAGGCACCGGCAAATGGACCTCCGTCAACGCCCTCGACATGGGCGTCCCCGCTCCGACGATCGCCGAGTCCGTCTTCGCCCGCTGCATCAGCGCTGTGAAGGAAGAGCGCGTCGCCGCCTCCAAGATCCTCAAAGGCCCCTCGAAGAAATACAAAGGCTCCAAGAAGGCCCTCATCGCCGCCATCCACGACGCCCTCTACTGCTCCAAGATCTGCTCCTACGCCCAAGGCTTCCAGCTCATGCGTGAGGCGCAGAAAGAGTATAAGTGGAAACTCAACTTCGGTGAGATCGCCCAAATCTGGCGCGGCGGCTGTATCATCCGCGCGGTCTTCCTCCAGAAGATCACCGAGGCTTACCAACGCGACCCGAACCTCGCGAACCTCCTGCTCGATCCGTATTTCAACAAGACGGTGAAGAAGGCGCAGGAAAACTGGCGCAAAGTCGTCGCCCTCGCCGCCGAATGCGGCGTGCCGGCCCCGACGTTCAGCTCAGCCCTCGCCTACTACGACAGCTACCGCAGCGCCCGCCTCCCGGCCAATTTGCTCCAGGGCCAACGCGACTTCTTCGGTGCGCACACCTACGAGCGCACCGACAAGCCCCGCGGAAAATTCTTCCACATCGACTGGCCCGAGAAAGGCCGTCCCCAGCTCGAGGTCTAATCGGTTATCCCGGTTGGCTCTGCGCCATTTCAACCCGGCCGTTTTGCACGGCCGGGTTTTTTATTGCACCTCGGCCACGCGACGGGCGCGAGACCTCCGAGCCCGGCTCAATGCGCGCAGATGCGATTCGTATCGACCGTGAAGCCGGCTTCGGTGCCCGTGAATTTCCCGCGTTGCGCGAGGAACTCGATCAGTTGCTCCGCGCTCATCCCGTCGGCCGAGCACGTATGAAACTGCGCCTCCGCGCCGAAGCGTTTCCTGATCGCGTCGGCGAGCGTCGCGCGCGTGTAGCTCTCGCCGGAGGCGATCATAAAATCGAGGACGTCGTGGCCGTGAATGTGTTCGGACATGAGTGGGTTTTGGGTCCCGCCAGTTTGCCCGGTCGCCGTCGCCGCCGCTCACCGTTTACTCAGGAATCTGCCTCGGATCTTGTCGGCTGCCATTTGGTCCCCATGCGACTCTCGTCGCAAATTCCCGCCGCCTGCGCCCGCGGACTTGCCGCAACTCCCCCGTCCCGCACACGCTGGCGTCGTGCCTACCCCGCATTTGCTCCGTCGTGTTCACCTGTCCGCGCTGAGCGTGTGTGTCCTCCTCGGCTCGCTCGCGCCGCTCGCCTTTGGCGCCACCGCGCCCGTCACACTCGCGCCCTACCCCCAACGCGTCCGCACGCTCTACCGGCTCGACGATCCCGCCGTCCCTGCCGGCGTGCGCGCCGACGCCACGCCGCTCCCGGTCGGTGGTATCACGGCTTCGGCTCGCGCCTCCGACGGCGCGCAGTGGCTCGGCACCGCGCAGGGCGTGCTGCGCCTCGATGACACTGCCGTGCCGCGTGACCGCCGCCAGTATTTCGCCGGCCGCCGCTACCTGCCCGATGACGACGTGCAGCAACTTTTCCCCGACGCCACCGGCGGCATGTGGGTGCGCACGCGCACCGGCGTATCCCATCTCGAGCTGCGCCCGATGACGCTCGCGCAGAAGGCCGCGCACTTCGAACGCGTCGTCCGCGACCGCCACGACCGCTACGGCCTCCTCGGCGATTCCCACCTCGCCACGCCCGGCGACCTCGCGACGAACATCCCCGTCGACAATGACAACAACGGCCTCTGGACCTCCCTCTACGCCGCCGCCGAGTGTTTTCGCTACGCCGTCACCCAATCCCCTGACGCCCTTGCACGCGCGAAAAAATCCCTCGAGGCCATGCTCTTCCTCGAAGAGGTCACCGGCCAACGCGGCTTCCCCGCGCGCTCTTACCTTCGCAAAGGCGACCGGATGCCGACCGACGGCGAGTGGCATTGGACCGCCGACGGGCAGTATTACTGGAAGGGCGACACCAGCTCCGACGAAATCGTCGGCTACTTTTTCGCTTTCGGCATCGCCTGCGACTTGCTCCCCGACGCCGAGCTCAAGCAGCGCATCGTCGCCGCCACCCGCCGTATCATGGATCACATTATCCAAAACGGCTACTACCTCCTCGACGTCGACGGAAAGCCCACGCTCTGGGGCAAATGGTCGCTCGCCTATTTCGCCGAAGATCCCGACGACTCCGCGCTCAACAGCCTCGAGCTCCTCAGTTTTCTCAAAACCGCCGCGCACATCACCGGCGATGCCCGCTACGAAAAGGAATATCAAAAAGTCGCCCACGAGCTGAACTACGCCGACCTCATCCTCCGCCTGAAACAGGTCCGCAAGATCATCAACTACTCCGACGAAGAGCTCGCGATGCTCCCGTTCTACGGAATTTTCCGCTATGAAAAAGACCCCGCGCTCCTCGCGCGCTACCGCCGCGCCCTCGACGATTGGTGGGAAAACATGGCGCGCGAACTTTCGCCGCTCTGGTCGTTCATCTATCTCACGGGCCGCCCCGACGCTACGGTCGATCTCCCCGGTGCCACGTGGACGCTCTACCGCATGCCGCTCGATGTGATTCACTGGGATGTGAAAAATTCCCACCGCGCCGATCTCGTCTGGAGCCCGCAGCCCGACCGCTTCGGCAAACGCGAAGCTCTCACGCTTCTCCCTCCCGACGAGCGTCCCACGATGCGTTGGAACGCCAACCCGTTCGTCGTCGACGGTGGCAAGGGCGGTCGCAGCGAAGACGACGGCGCCGCTTTCCTGCTGCCCTACTGGCTCGGCCGCTATCACGGTTTTCTCCTCGGCGAATGACCTCCGCCAGCTCCAGCAATTTTCTCTCCGGCGTGATCGAGGGTTTCTACGGCCCGCCGTGGAGCCACGAGGAACGCCTGCGGCTCTTCAACTTCCTCCGCGCCCACGGCCTCAACACCTACGTCTACGCGCCGAAAGACGATCTCAAGCACCGCGCCCTCTGGCGCGAGCTCTACTCCGCCGCCGAAGCGGCCGCCCTCGGCGACCTCATCCGGTCGGCCCGCGAGCGCGGCGTGCAGTTTCGCTACGCGCTCAGCCCCGGCCTGGATCTCCGCTACACCGACGCGAACGACACCGCGGCGCTCCGCGCCAAATTCGCCCAACTCCTCGCGCTCGGCTGCGAGCAGTTCGCGCTGCTCTTCGACGATCTGCCCGAGCGCGGCGATCCGGTTTCGCCGGCCGCCGCCCAGTGCACTGTCGCCAACACTCTCTTCGCCTGGCTGCGCGAGCGTTGCCCCGCCGCGCAGCTCGCGTTTTGTCCCGCGCCCTACTGCGGTCGCATGGCGGCGCGCGGTCTCGGCGGCGCCGCCTATCTCGCGACGCTCGGCCGCGAACTCGCACCGGCCATCGACGTGTTTTGGACCGGCCCCGAAATCATCTCGCGCGAAATCACCGCCGCGCACCTCCGCGAGCTGCAAACCGTCCTCCGCCGCCGCCCGCTCCTCTGGGACAATCTTCACGCCAACGATTACGACGGCCGCCGCTTTTTCTGCGGCCCCTATTCCGGCCGCACGTCCGAAATCCGCACCGTCGCCCGCGGTGTCCTGCTCAATCCCAACTGCGAATTCCCTCTCAACGTCGTCCCGCTGCACACGCTCGCTGCTTTCCTCAACTCGCCCGCCTACGACGCCCGTTCCGCCTACCTCGCCGCGCTGAGTGAATGGTGGCCGAGTTTTGCCGTCGTGGGCGCGCCGCTCGCGTGGGATGACTTCGTGCTTTTCTGCGATTGTTTTTATCTCCCGCACGCCGACGGACCCGCGGCCGCCGCGCTCTTCGCGCAACTGCGCGCTTCGCTCGGCGCCAAGCCCGCGCCCGCCGTGCACGCGGCTGTCGTGCGCCTGCGCGATTTCTGCGCGCGGCTCGCGGATCTGCGCGACCGCGCGCTCTTCGCCGCGCTCCACCGCCGCACGTGGGAGCTCCGCGAGGAACTCGATCTGCTCGAACGCTATCTCGCCTCGCCCGCGGCGGCGGTCGCTTCGGATTTTCATTTGCCCGACACCTACCGCGGCGGCTTCGTGCCGCGCCTGCAACGCCTGCTGCTCCCCCAGGCCGACGGCTCTTTCGCCCCGCCGCCATGAACGATTGCCGCATTCGCCCCGTGCGGGCCGGCGACGAAGCCGCCGCCTATCACGTTTGCCTGAAGACCGGCGACAACGGCGCCGACGGCGAACCGTTTTACCGCGACGATCCTGACGCGCTCGGCCGGGTTTTTGTCGGTCCGTATCTGTGTTTTGCGCCTGAGTTCGGCGTGATCCTCGAAGACGAGCTCGGCGTGTGCGGCTACGCGCTTGGCGCCCTTGATACGCGCGCGTTTTTCGCCCGCTACGAATCCGAGTGGCGGCCCGCGCTCTGCGCGCAGTTTCCCGCGCCCACCGGCGATCCTGCGCAGTGGACGCGCCCGCAGCAGATTCACCACCTCTACCACCATCCCGACTATTTTGAGCCCGAGCCCTACGCCGATTTTCCGTCGCACCTGCACATCGACTTGCTCGCCCGCGCGCAGGGCCGCGGCTTCGGTCGGCGCATGTTGGCCCAGGTGATGACTACCCTCCGTCTCAATGGTTCGCCCGGCGCCCATCTCGGTGTGAGCACGCTCAACCTCCGCGCGCAGGCCTTCTACGCGCGCCTCGGCTTTCGCGAGATTGCGCGCACCGGTCCCGCGCACGACGGCTGCCTCTATCTGGCCAAACCCCTCATCGCTTAGAAAACCATGTCCTCCCGCTCACTCGCCCTCCTTGGTGGCAAGCCCGTGCGCACCGCTCCGTTTCCCGCGTGGCCGATTTTCGGTGCGCCCGAAGAAGCCCGCGTGCTGCGCGCACTGCACAGCGGCAAGTGGGGTAAACTCCACGGCCCCGAGGTCGCGGAATTCGAGCGCCGTTTCGCCGCGATGCACGGCTGCCGCCACGGCATCGCTGTCGTCAATGGCTCCGTCTCGCTGCGGCTCGCGCTGATCGCCGCCGGGCTGCCCGCCGAAGCCGAAGTGATCGTGCCGCCCTACACGTTTTTTGCGACCGCCTCCGTCGTCGTCGAAGCGAACATGATACCGGTGTTCGCCGATATCGATCTCCACACGTTCAACCTCGATCCGGCCGCCGTCGAAGCCGCAATCACGCCGCGCACCCGCGCGATTATCCCGGTGCATTTCGCCGGCCAGCCCGCCGACATGACGCGTCTCATGGCGATCGCGAAGAAACACAAACTCCTCGTGATCGAAGACGCCGCGCATGCCCACGGCGCGACCTTCCGCGACAAACCCGCCGGCTCACTCGGCCACGTCGGCTCGTTTTCGTTTCAATCGAGCAAGAATCTTACGTCCGGCGAGGGCGGCCTCATCACCACGAACGACGACACCTTGGCCGCTGCCTGCCGCTCGATGCACAACTGCGGGCGCGTCGAGGGCGGCGTGTGGTATGAGCACCACGTCATCTCCAGCAACCACCGCCTCGGCGAATTGCAGGGGGCCCTCCTCAACGCCCAGGTCGACCGACTCGAAGTGCAGACGGCCACGCGCGATCGCAACGGCCGCGATCTCGCTGCGCGTCTCTCGCAGTTGCCCGGGCTGTTTCCCCAAAAGCGCCCCGCTGCCTGCACGCGCCACGCCTACCATCTCTTCATGCTGCGTCTCGACGCCGCGAAGTTCGGCGCGCCGCGCTCTGCCGTGTTGCGGGCCCTGCGCGCCGAAGGCATTCCCTGCTCGGCCGGCTACGGCTACTCGCTGCCGCAGCAGCCGATGTTTCGCCACAAAGCCTTCGGCCCGTATCTCGCGTCCGCCGCCGCGCGCCTCGATTTTTCCGCCGTGCGCTGCCCCAACAGCGATCTCATCTGCCGCGAGCAAGGCGTGTGGCTCGAACAAAACCTGATGCTCGGCCGCCGCCGCGATATGGACGACATCGTGCGCGCGTTTGAAAAAATCCACGCGCACCGCGCCGCGCTGAACGCCCTGCCGGCCACATGAATTCGCCGCGCGGATTTCTCCAACGTCACCTCGTCCCGGCGCTCACGGCGCTGAGCGACAACACCTACTTGTCGGCGATCCGCGCAGGGATGGTCTCCGTCGTGCCGCTCACGATCATCGGCGGGCTTTTTATGATCGTGGCGTTTCTCCCGTTTGCCGGGTGGGAGACGTTCATCGCGCCGCACCTCGCGCTCCTGCAGCTGCCGGTGACGGCGACGTTCGGCCTGCTCGCCGTGTTTGTCTGCTTTGCGATCGGCTACGATCTCGGCCGGCGGTTGAAACAGGAGGCCATCGTGAGTGCCGCGATGGCCGCCACCGTTTTTCTCCTGCTCTCGATCCGCGAAAAAGACCTCACGCTCTCGATGGACGGTCTCGGCTCCAAAGGTCTCTTCACCGCGATCCTCGTCTCGCTGATCACCGTGCGTGTGCAGAAATTTTTCACCGACCGCAGTCTCGTCATCAAACTCCCCGCGAGCGTGCCGCCGGTGGTCTACGAATCGTTTCTCTCGCTCACGCCGCTGCTTTTCCTCGTCGTCGTCTTTTGGGTGATTCGTTTCGTGCTCGGCATTGACCTCGATCGCCTCGTGCAGGCGGTGTTTCAACCGCTCGTCTTCGCGCTCAACACGCTCCCCGGCATTCTCGTCTACGCCTTCGCCGTCACGTTGCTCTGGTCCGTCGGCATCAACGGCGACAATGCCCTCGATGCGATTGTCGCGCCCATATTTCTCCAATACCTCGCGGCCAACGTCACCGCGATGAGCGCCGGCCAGCCGCTGCCCTTTGTCACCGCCAACGGCTTTTTCTCCACCTTCGTGAATGTCGGCGGCACGGGTGCGACGCTCGCGCTCGCGCTGATCCTCGTGCGCTCCCGCGACGCGGGCTTCCGCCAAGTGAGCCGGCTCTCGTTGCCAACGCAGATTTTTCAGATCAACGAGCCGATCTTTTTCGGCCTCCCCATCGTGCTGAATCCGGTGTTCATGCTGCCCTACGTGCTCAACGCCCTGCTGCTCACCGCCGGCACGTATCTTTTGATGGAAGGTGGCCTTATCCAAAAACCGTTCGTCAACGTCCCGTGGACCACGCCGCCGATCATCGGCCACTACCTCGTGACCGGTGGCGATTGGCGCGCCGCTGTGTGGGGCGCCGTTTCGATCGTGCTCGCGATGCTCGTCTACTACCCGTTCGCCAAAATCGCCGAGCGCCAGCGCCTCGACGCCAGCGAAACCAAGTAGCCGCTCTGCGCATGTTTTCCTTTTGCCGCTCTTCCGGCCGTGGTCTCACGTTGTGCGCGTGAGTCTGCCCCGTCTCCGTTTCGTGCTGTGGTTCGCGTCCGCTGTTTTTACGGCCGCACTTCACGCGGCACCGTTCGACGATCGCGTGGCCGCGTTGTTTCGTGCGCCGCTGGCGGAGCAGATGGCGCTCTCGCCCGACGGCCGGCGCGTGGCCTACACCACCCAGGTCGGCAAAGACCTCGTGGTGATGATCATCAACGTGGAGTTTCCCGGTCCGAAAACGTCGGTCATCGTCGACGAGGAGCGCGGGGTCGCGTTCTCCGAGGAAGCTCAACCGGCCCAACTGCGTTTTCTCAAATGGGCCACGTCGGACCGTCTCGTGTTTTCGCCGACGGAGGATGTCGTCATGTTGCCGTCGGCCAGTGCGGTGGGTGGGGGCGCCAACGGGCCTCTCATCCACGCGCCGATCATGGCCGTGGATGCGGACGGCCGTAATGCGAAGGTCCTGGTCGACGCGCGGGATTTTACGTTCACGCCCCCCGAGCCCGTGCGCGGCGAGCCGAGCGAGACGGCCGTGCCGGTCCCGCAGCGTTGGATCGGGCGGCATCTCGACATTGTCGGTTTCGCGCCGGGCAACCGCGAGCAGCTCCTCTTCGAGGCCCGGGGCATCGATCGTCTTGTGGCGACGGAGCGCTACGCCCTCGATGTGCGCACCGGAAAATACACGGAAGTCGACTCGGGGCTGCCCTCCCGGGCCCGGCGGGATCTGCGTCCCGATGCCTCCCGGGTCTCCGCCTCCACGGGCAGCGAGGATCCGCCGCCGGGCGTGCAACGCGAACTTGAGCGGAAGTTTCCGCGGCGCCGCGTGGAGCTTTTGGAGTGGAGCGAGGATCAGGCGCGCGTGCTGGTGCGTGTGACGGGCGGCGGCGATCCCGGGCGCGTTTACGTCTATCAACGCCCGGAAAATCTCGTGCTGGAGATTTTCCGCCGCGCCCCATGGCTCAATTCCGGCGAGCTCCACGACACCCGCTTTTTCGAATTCGATGCCGAGGACGGCGCGCACCTCGGCGGCTACGTCACCTGGCCCAACCGTCCACGTTTCCAGCCCCCGCCGATGATCGTGTGTTTCCCGAGCGGTTTTCCCGGGCACGCGCAGCCGGAATTTGATCCCGAGGCGCAAGTGCTGGCCGATCTCGGTTTCATCGTGCTGCGGTTGAACCATCGCTACGTCGCCGGCGTCCCGCGCGACCGGCGCGCCACGCTCGCGGCAGACGTGGATCAGCTCGCCGTGCACGATGCGCGCGTCGCGATCGAGTGGGTCGCGGAGCGAAATCCTTCGCATCGCTTCGACCGCCGGCGGATCGCGGTGTTCGGACGCGGTTTCGGTGGTTATCTGGCGATGCGTGCCCTGCAGTTGGAGCCGTGGTTTTTTCGCTGTGGCGTGGCCATCGATGCGCCGACGGATCTGCGCCCCTGGCTTTGGCCGCTGAAACCGGAAGACCCCGCCGCCGAGCTCCCGCCCGATCCGGCACTCCCTCGAAAGTGGTTCGAAGAAGACCGCACCGATTGGAAAAAACTCGCCGTGACGACAAACGTGGAGGCGTTGACCAACCCGCTCTATCTCCTCGTCGAGCCGACGCGCAACAAGGAGGTCGACATCGCCACCGCCGGGCTGCGGTCGAAACTGAAATCGCTCGGGCGCGCGCCCGACTACCTCGCTCTCGATCCCGGATTCTTCCTCGCGCGCCCCAAGGCGCGTGCGAGCACCTACCGCAAGATCGAGGAATTCTTCAACCTGCGGCTTTACGACTACGACGTGAAGATCGGCCCGGCTCGGGAGGTAAAATGAACGGTCGCCCTTTCATGACGCGTTTCGCCGCGTGCCTCGCCTTCGTCGCCCTGCTCTCTCCGGTTGCGCGCCACGCGGCGGCCGCCGAGCCCGAGACGATCCAGTTGCCGCCGATGATCGTCGAGACGAGCACCGAAAAAGTCCGCTGGCTCTACGCGAGCGGCAGCGGCACGGAATTTCTCTCGCGCTGCTCCATCGCGACCACGCGGCGCTACGCCGAAGCGTGGCTGAAAAAAATGCAACTGCTGCGCACGCTGGTGCCGCCGGCTTTCTTGGCGCAGATGGATGTGCCGGCGGTGATGGTGCTCTACGCGCAGGATCTCAAGGAAGGCGTCAGCCCGGAAATTCAGCGCCAGTTGCGCGAGGTGCAGGCCGATCAAAACACGGGACGCAGGCCGGGATCGCCGGGGCCGACGCGGGTCGGTTACGCGCCAAATCTCCGGCTCAACGACCGCGATATGCACGCCTCGTTCGTTTACATCGACGAAGCCCGCTTTGAGCCGAAGACGCTGATCGTGGCGCCCAAATATCTGCGGTATCTCTTGGAGCGCCGCGTGCCGCTCCTGCCCGCGTGGCTTATCGAGGGTGTCGACCGCACCTATGTGAACGCAGACCTCGTGACGGCGCCGATCACGTTTCCGCCCTTCGTGTGGATTCACCGTTGGGACAGCGACGCCTTGGCGCGCGATGCGCAAATGCCGCGGGCCTTGCTGCCGGCGGTGGAATTGTTTTCGCCGCTCGCGCTGAGTCAGGAGAGCGACCGGCATCCGCGGCGCGTTGAGATCATGACGTCGCAGGTCGAGTTGTTCTTTCGTTGGGCGGTTGATTCGGGCGGACCGCATCGCGACGCGCTGTGGAAATTCGCCGAGCGTGCCGCGGTCGAGCCGGTGACCGAGGAGGTGTTCGAAGCGTGCTTCGGTTTCGGTTTTTCCGAACTGCGCGACCGCCTGAGCGATTACCTGCCGCGGGCCGTGCGGGAATCGCCGCGCACCGATCCGGGCAAACTGGCGCCGCTGCCGCCGCTCGACGTGCGCCCCGCGACACCGCACGAGATCGCGCGTCTCCGCGGCGAGTGGGAGCGCCTCGCCATCGGCCACGTGCAACGCGATCTGCCGCAGGTGCGCGAACTCTACGCCGAGCAGGCGCGCCGCACGTTGCGCAAGGCCTTCGAAGCCGGCGACCGCGATCCGCGCCTGCTGGCGACGATGGGCCTGTGCGAGATCGATGCGGGCAACGAGGCCGGCGCGCGCGAGTTTCTCGAGCCTGCGATCGACGCCGGCGTAGTGCGGCCGCGCGCATATTTCGAAGTGGCGCGGCTGCGCTTCACCGAGCTGCGCCGCGCGCACCCGACGCGCCTGTTCACCTACGCCGAGCTTGCTCCCGTGTTTGCGCCATTGCGGCAAGCCGCCACGCAGGCGCCGCCGTTGCCGGAGGTCTACACGCTGTTTGCCGAGGCGTGGGTGCGCAGTGGATCGCAGCCATCCCGGGAGGATTGGGCGCTGCTGGAAACTGGCGCGCGCTATTTTCCCCACCGCCCGGCCGTCGCGTTTCCTTTGGCCCTCGTTTTCGCCAGCCGTGGCCTGAAGGCGCCCACCGAGGCGATTCTCGCCGCGGCCGAGGACTACATTGCGGACGACGCCATGCGGACGCGTTTCGCCGAGCTGCGCGCCGTCCTCGCCGCACCGCCCAAACCGGCGGGCGCGCGCTGAGGCCGTGATGAAGTGACGGCGGCGCTCCGGCGCGAATTTTTGTGCGCGGGTTTGCGTCCGCCCTCGGCTTTGGGCAACGAGGACGTTGTTTATATCTCCATCCGGTGCGTCACCCGGCCACCGGTGCAGTCGTCTCCCTGTGCTCGTCAGCTTCACCCCTATGAAAAAACTCGGCTTCCTCCTCTCCCTCGTGCTCGCCCTCGCTCCGGCGTTGCGCGCGGAGCTCAAACTCCCCGCCATCATCGGCGACCACATGGTGCTGCAACAGCAGCAGGCCAACCCCATCTGGGGTTGGGACAATCCCGGCACCAAGGTCACCGTGACGTTTGCCGGCAAATCCTACAACGCCACCGCCGGCGCCGACGGCAAGTGGACCGTGAAACTCGCCGCACAGCCCGCGAACAAGACGCCGCAAACCCTCGCCATCGTCAGCGGCGCCACCAAACGCGATGTGCAGGACGTGCTCATCGGCGAAGTCTGGATGTGCTCCGGTCAGTCCAACATGCAGTGGTCGCTCGGCCAGACCTACACCGGCGATCTCGAGGGTGCCGGCGCCCGCCGTCCGCTCCTCCGCATCGTCTCGGTGCCGCAGGTGGGCACGCAGGAGTTGAAGACCGATTTCAAGGGCAAGTGGGAAGTCGCCAATCCGGCCAATGCGAAAGATTTCAGCGCCATCGGCTACCTCTACGGCCGCTATCTGCACGACATCTTGGATGTCCCGGTCGGCCTGATTGACAACGCCTGGGGCGGTTCCGCCGCCGAAGCGTGGGTGCGCCGCACTACGATCGAAAACGAGCCGCGTTTCGCGGCGTTGATGGCCACCACGAAACAGCGCGAAGCCAATCTGATGTCCGAAAAGGGCAAAGCGGATTTCGCCAAGTCCGTCGCCGACCACAAAGTCGCCGTCGAAAAAGCTAAGGCCGAGAAGAAAGCCGCGCCGCGCGCGCCCACCGACTGGCTCACCGGCAACGCCCGCCCCGGAAATATCTTCGCGGGCGTCGTGCATCCGACTCTTGGTTACGGCATCAAGGGCGTGATCTGGTATCAGGGTGAGTCCAACGCCAGCCGCGCCTACGAACACGCCGAGTTGTTTCCCTATCTGATCGAGCAGTGGCGCAAGGAGCAGGGCCAGGGAGACTTCTCGTTCTACTGGGTGCAACTCGCTGACTACATGGCTGAGAAACCCACCCCCGGCGACAGCGCCTGGGCTGAGCTTCGCGAGACGCAGACCAAGACGCTCCGCCTGCCAAAGACCGGCCAGGCCGTGATCATCGACATCGGCGAGGGCCGCGACATCCACCCGCGCAACAAATACGACGTCGCCTCCCGCCTCGTGCGCTGGGCGCTCGTGAAGGACTACGGTATGAAGTTCCCCTACCGCAGCCCCGAGTATAAGAGCGTCGCGATCACCGGTAACAAAGCGACGGTCACCCTCGATTGTTTCGGTAGCACGCTCCGCACCTTCGACATCACCGAGCCGCGCGGTTTCGCCATCTGCGGCGAAGACAAAGTCTGGCAGTGGGCCACGGCCAAGCTCGTCGGCCCCAACCAAGTCGAAGTCTCGCATCCCGAAATCGCCGCGCCCGTCGCCGTGCGTTACGCGTGGGCCGACAATCCGGTGTGCAACCTCTTCTCGGCCGACGGTCTGCCCGTGACGCCGTTCCGCACCGATGATTTCACGATGACGACGAAGCCGAAGCCTCCCGCCGAAAAGCAGGCTGAAAAGAAGGCGCCCTGAGCGGCGCGCGAATTGTCCTCGTCCCGGTTTGGCCCGCCTCACTCGAGGCGGGCTTTTTTTTGCCGCGGTTGTGCGGTGTGCGCGGCGCCGTCGCCCGTTACCAAAGACCTCGCGCCGTCGCCGCGATCACTCCACGTTTTTTTCCATGATCCGTCGTCTCTTCCTCTTCACTGTCGCACTCGTCGCGGTCGCCGCCTCGGCCCACGCCGCCGCACCGGCCAAACCGCGGCTGCTCCGCGTGCTCTCCTACAATATCCACCACGGCGAGGGCGTGGACGGCCGCCTCGAACTCACGCGCCTCGCCGGGATCATCTCCGCGTCGGGCGCCGACATCGTGGCGTTGCAGGAGGTGGATCAGAAGACCACGCGCAGCAAACGCATCGATCAGGCCGCCGAACTCGCCGAGCTCACCGGCCTCCGCCACGCCTACGGCAAGGCGATGGACTATCAGGGCGGCGCCTACGGTCAGGCTCTGCTCAGCCGGTGGCCGCTGGAAGAGTTCACGGTTCATCCGTTGCCCAATCCCGCGAAGGTCGAGCCGCGCATCGCTATCTCCGCCGTCGTGCGCCCGCCCGGCATGCCCGCCGTGCGCGTAATCGGCACCCACCTCGACGCCTCGCGCGAAGACACCGCGCGCCTCCAGCAGGCCGCCGCGCTCAACGAGCTTTTCGCCAAAGACGACACACTCACCGTGCTGATGGGCGATCTCAACGCGCGTCCCGAGACCGCCGTGATGAAGCCCCTCTTCGCTGTCTGGGCCGATGCCTCTATCGGCAATCCGCTGCCGACGATACCTGCGAAGAAACCCACCGGCCGCATCGACTACGTCCTCCTTCGTCCTGCCGGCGTGTGGCGCGTGATGTCGTCGACGGTGTTGCCGGAAGCGATCGCCTCCGACCACCGCCCGCTCTTCGTCGAGTTGGCGTTTTTGGCGAAGTGATTCTCCCGGCACCGGTCCCATGAAAAAAATTGCCGCGTTCGCCTTCGCCTTGCTGGTCGCGCTCGTCGCGTTTACTCCGCGCGCCGCCGCGGCCGAAGAGCCGTTCTTCTTCATCCAGCTCAGCGATCCGCAGCTCGGCATGTTTACCGACAATCGCGATTTCGCGCAGGACGCCGCGAATTTCGAATTCGCCGTCACCGCGGTGAACCGCCTGCGCCCCGCCTTCGTCGTCATCACCGGCGATCTCGTTAACAAGCCCGGCGACTCCGCGCAGATCACGGAATACCGCCGCATCGTCGGCAAAATCGATCCGTCGATTCCCGTCTATAACATCGCCGGCAACCACGATGTGCAAAACGTGCCCACGCCGGCGAGTGTCGCCGACTACGTGAAGATTTTCGGACCCGATCGCTACACGTTCACCCACCGGAGCGTCACCGGCATCGTGCTCAATTCGAGTGTGATCCACTCGCCGCAGGAATCGCCGCAACAACTCGCCGAGCAGGAGCAATGGCTGCGCGGCGAGCTCACGAAGGCGAAGACGGCGGGCGCGCGACACATCGTGGTGTTCCAACATCACCCGTGGTTCATCGCGAGCGCGGCGGAGCCCGACCAGTATTTCAACATCCCGCTCGCTCGCCGGTCGGCCTACATGGCGCTCTTTCGCGAGTTCGGCGTGCGGTATTTGTTTTGCGGACACTATCACCGCAACGCCGAGGGACGCGACGGCGAGATCCAAAACATCACGAGCGGCCCCGTCGGGAAACCGCTCGGCGGCGGCAAATCCGGCATCCGCGTCGCCATCGTGCGCGACACCGTGATCGACCACCGCTACTACGAACTCGGCGAGCTCCCGGTGAAGATCGAGCTCACCCCGTCCGCGCCGAAACCGGCTGCGAAGAAAAAGTAGGGCGGGGTCTCCGACCCGCCCTTTTGAGCGTCGGGCTAATTTGTGGCTGGTGGGGCGGGTCAGAGACCCTGCCCTACTCCAAACTCACGCCTTTCCCGGATGTTTCCAGGGGGCGCGGTAATCGCGTTTCAGCAATTTTGCCGCGGCCGGGTTGCCGACGATCTGCTCCGTCTTGCCATCCCACGTGACGCGTGCGCCGACCTCGTAGGCGATCATGGCGAGTTTCACCGCCGTCGTGGAGAGGTGGCCTTCCTCGACGGTGCAGCTCGCGGGCTTGCGCGAACGCACGGCGTCGAGGAATTCGACCATGTGCAGCAGCCCGAGATCGGCCTTCATTTCGGTGGTCTTGCGTTCGGCGGGCTTTCCGCGCGGCGTGAAGCTCCATTTCGCATCGCTCACGAACACCGTGCCTTTTTCGCCGTAGAAAAAGATGCCGTTGTTCGTCTCGGGCGAATGCTCCTCGGCGCCCCACATGCGGTGCCGCCACGTGATCGGGCAGCGCGCATATTCGAACTGCGCGGTGAGCGTGTCGGGCGTCGTGATCTTGCCCGTGAGTTGAAACAGACCGCCGGCGGCGCTCACGGCGCGCGGCGAGGTTTCGCCGAGGATCATGCGCGCGGCGTCGATGAGATGCAGACCCCAGTCGTAGAGATGGCCCTGGCCGGTGGTTTTTTCCTGGCGCCAGTTTTTGTGGCCCACCTGCGGGCTGTAGGGGATGAGCGGCGCCGGGCCGCACCAGAGATTCCAGTCGAGGGTGGCCGGCGGCGGCACGGGATCGGAGCTCAGCACTCCGTTGGTGAAATTGATCTGAGCTTCCGCCTGCACGACGCGGCCGAGATGGCCGTCGGCGATGAACTGTTTCACGGTCTGATACGCCGGGCTTTGCCGGCGCTGGAGGCCGATCTGCACGATGCGACCGCTCTTCGCCACGGCGTCGACCATCGCACGGCCTTCGCGGACATCGTAGGCGAGCGGCTTTTCACAATACACGTCGAGTCCGCGCTGCACGGCGGCGATCAATTGCAACGCGTGCCAATGCGGCTGGGTGCCGATGATCACGGCTTCGAGGCCCGGCGCGGCCAGCATTTCCTCGTAAAGCTTGAAGGTCTTCGGCCGCGAGCCCTGCAGTTTCTCCACTTCGGCCGCGCTTTTCTCGAGATGATCGCTGTCGACATCGCAGAGCGCGACGACTTCGACGCCGCCGGCTTTGAACGCGGCCTTCACGTCGACCATGCCATACCAACCGCAGCCAATGAGGCCGAGTTTCACTTTGCGCCCGGCGGCGGCGGCCGGTTTCGCAGGGGCAGCGGCCGGCGTCTCGGCCGCTTGCGATTGCAGATGGGTGAGAGCAGCGGCACCGGCGGTGACCGTGCCGAGGAACTGGCGGCGGTTGAGAGGTTTCACGGAGCGCGATTGTCCATACGCGCGCCGCCGCGGAAAGGGAAAACCGGCCGCTCGCACTCGTCGCCCGCCTTGACCTCGCCCGGCGCGCCGCGCCAACTCGTGTGCATGACCGACCTACCCGCCGACGACCAGACGTTCCTGAAGGACCTCGTAAAAACGTCGCGCCGCAAACACCACCACGTGAAATGGACCGACCGCGACGGCACCGAGCGCCTCACCGTGCTCGATCAGACCGAAGTCGTGCGCGTCGCCAAGCTCGCCCATGGCATGGGAATTTCGAAACCGGAGCTGATGCGGCAGGCGGCGCACATTCCGGTGGGCAAAGCGCCGGCCCCGGCCGCCGGCGCGCCCGGTTCCTGAAAAGGGCCACCGCGCGGCGTTTGCCGCCGGGATCGCAATAATAATTCCTCTGGCGTTGCTCGTGGGGAGCCGCATTTTTGTGACCCAATAGTTGCCTACCCTGCTTGCGCACGCCCGGCGTTGCGCCTGCGATCCCGCTCTCTGTTTTTTTCACCATGACCCAACCCCCTGCCAACCCGCCTCGTGTTCCTTCGTTGTCGAAGGGACTCCTCCAAGCCGCGCTCTGTGCGGTCTTGTCGTCATCCCCGGCCTTCGCGCCCCGCATGTCGGCGGCCGAATCCGCGTCAGCAGCGTCGGCGAGTTCGATCGTCGGCAATGTTACCAACAAATCCACGGGCAACGGCCTCATCGGCGCCAAGGTTGAGATCCCGGCTCTGGGACTCAGTGCGTTTGTCGACAATACCGGTCGCTATCGCCTCAACGTCCCGACGGGCACCCATGAACTCGTCGTCACCTACACCGGGATGGATACCCAGCGTAGCATGGTGGTGATCTCCGCCGGTCAGCCGGCCGTCCGTGATTTTGAAATGACGAGCTCCATCCTCATGCTCGATGCCTTCAAGGTCGCGAGCCAGAAGGAAGGCGTCTCCTCGGCACTCACCCAACAACGCAACGCCGACAACCTGAAGAACATCGCGTCGATGGATCAGCTCGCCGACTTGCCGAACATGAACGCCACCGAGCTGGCGATCCGGCTCCCAGGCGTTTCCTTCGGCAATCCCGGCGATGAAGTCGTTGAAGTCATCAGCGTGCGCGGTATGGGCGCGGGCATGAGTTCGATCACGATCGACGGCGGCGGTATGAGTTCGTTCAGCGCGCAGAACCGCAACACCCGCATGACGGCCTTCACCGGCGCCATGTTTGAGGCGCTCGAAGTCGTCAAAGGCCAGACCCCCGACCGCCCGGTCGATTCCCTCGGCGGCAGCGTGAATTTCAAGACCCGCTCTCCCCTCTCGATGAAGGAAAAACGGCGCGTCAGCTACAATTTCACCGCACGCATGGCCCCGTATTTCACCGAGCAGGTGCCAATCCGCGAACAACGCCGCACCCACGGATTGTTCAACGCGTCCTACATGGAGAAGTTCGCCATCTTTGGCAGCGAAACCGAAAACCTCGCGGTCTCCGTCAATGCGTTCTACAGCGAAAACGCCTTCGGCTTTTACCGGACACAACGCGATTACCAGCAGACCACTGCGGAGACGGCCTTCGTCTGGGACTACCGCACGACCGACAATTACAACAACCGCAAGCAACGCTCGATTAATACCAAGTGGGACTACCGCCTGAGCCGTAACACCATCCTCAAGCTCAACCTCATCTACAACGACGCTCCCGAGCCGATGCGTCGCCAATACCAGACCCGCGCATTCGCCGGTTCCCAGACCACCGTCCCAAATGCCACCACCACGGGTGTCGTGCCCGGATGGACGGACCGTATCACTACCGTCCGCGCCGTTCCTCAGCTCCAGTTCAACGCCAATGGGTCGGTCAACACCAACACGTCCGGCACGACCCAGGCAGCTCTGATCGATGTTCAATCCACGCTGATCAACCGCGACCAACGCCTGCGCCACATGGACCTCGCCGGTGAACACACGTTCAACCGCCTCGAAGTCGACTGGGCCGGTCTCTGGAGCCGCACGCGCTACCGCACGCTTGGCGCCGAAGGATCTCTCACCAACCGCCTCGGCAATATCCCGTTCCGCGGACCCAATGGCCGCGACAATAGCGTCACGCCCACGGCCGCGAGTCCCATCGACACGATCGTCGGACCGGCCGGCGAGACCGGCGTAGGCTGGATTCTCGACCGCACCAAGAGCGACCTTTACCCGCAGTTCATCCAGAATGGCGGTCTCGATTTCACGAATCCGAGATACTACCGCCCCTCCGTCAACGGACTGAGTTCCAATGCCGGAAATCTCGACATCGATTTCATCCGTGAAGCCCGGGCCAATTTCAAATTCAAGCTGCCGATCGAATCCTTCACCGCCTATCTCAAAGCCGGCGGTCAGGTCCGTGACCACGTGGTCGAATTCGAACGCAGCGGCCGTCGTTGGAGCTACATCGGCCGGGACGCATTGCCCGCCGATCCGTCCATCCTCCTCTGGGACAAAGTGAAAACGGGCCGCAATATCCCCACGTGGGAAGCCGCGCAGTTCATCCAAAATGGCCAACCCACCAATCCGGCGCTCTGGCAGGAAGACCGTTACTTCTATGAGCAGAACAAGCTCTCCGCTCCGAGCAAAACCACGGAGGTCATCACCGGCACTTACCTCATGACGCAAGGCCGCATCGGCAACAACGGCTTCCTCGGCGGACTGCGCCGCGAAGTCACCGAGACCACGGGTGTTGCCCGTATTCGCTCCCGCGTCCTGAGCACGACGGCGCAGCAACTCGCCGATCCGGTCGGCTCCGCCGCCCGCGACTACGCGCAGCGCTACGAAAACAAAGGCAAATACGGCCAGAACTTCCCGAGCATCCACCTCTGGCGCGACATCACCCCCAACATCAAAGCCCGCGGTTCCTGGACGACCAGCTTCGGCCGCCCCTCACTGGCCAATGCCTTGCCGTCGTTCTCTTTCAACGACACCAACCAAACCGTCTCGCTCGGCAATCCCGCGCTCCTCCCGCAGAAGGCCAAGAATTGGGACTACTCCCTCGAGTTTTACCTGCCCCACTCCAGCAGCTTCAGCGTGGGCTGGTTCCATAAATCCATCAACGACTACATCGTCGGAGCTCAGGAGACTGGCGTGGTGGGCGCCGGTGAAGACAACGGTTTCGAGGGCCAGTTCGAAGGCTATCGCATCCTGCGCAGTGTGAATGCCGGCACGGCCGTTGCCCAAGGCTGGGAGTTTTCCTATCAGCAACAGTTCCGCTTCCTGCCGGGTCTGCTCCGCGCGCTGCGCTTTAACGCCAACTACAGTGTAACCAATACGCACGGCGACTTCGGCGTCACCGGAGCTTATCGCACCAACGGCCAGGTCCCGGGCTTTATCCCCCGCACGGGCAATGCTTCGTTCTCGTGGGACTACAAGAAATTCGGCGTGTCGATGAGCTACAACTACACGAGCTTCAACATCCGTTCGTTCACCGCGACCACGACGGCTGCGCCCGCCGGATTCTCTCGCAACCAATACCTCGCTCCGCGCGATCTCGTGAACCTCAACCTGCGCTACACGATCCGCCCGAACCTCACCGCGACCTTCGGTGTGGCGAATCTGTTCAACGAGCCGCAGATTTACTACCGCAGCATCTACTCCAACCAGATCGAGACGTTTCTCATCCAGGGAACCACGATCACCGGCGGCATCGAAGGCCGCTTCTGAGGTGGGCGGGCACGTCCCCGTGCCCGCATGCAGTAGCGCGATAAAAAATCCTCGCGGGCTCGGAAACGTGCCCGCTCACCTCGCCCGGACGTTCAACGTCCGGGCGATTTCTTTTCCAGCTCCCGCAGCGCATCCGCCGCGATCCAGCGGGCCGCCCGCGAGTCCAGTTTCGCGATATGCCGGGCTTCGACGATCGCCGCGCGACGTAGCGCGGGGTTGCGTTTGCCGATCTGGCGTAGCGCCCAGTTGACGGCCTTCTTCACAAAATTCCGCTCGTCCGTCGCCTCGCGCGCGATCACGGGGAGAAAGCGCAGGAAGATTTCGTCGGGCAGTTTTTTACGATGGATCGCCATCCCGGCCATCAGCGCGAAACCGGTGCGCTTCACAAATTCGCCTTTCCGCGCGCTCCACGTGTGGGCCTTTTCCTCGGCGAATTCGGTGCGGTCGAAGAGAAACGCCAATGCGTCGGTCAGCGCCCAATTGTCCGCGACGCGCACCCACGCCTCCATCTGACCGCGCGTGATCTGCGCCGGATTTTCGACAAGCGTCGCCAAGATCCGCGCGTCGTGCACGCCACTGTCCCAGAGCTCCAGCGCGAGCGGATGGTTGCGGCGGTGGGCCTTGGCGAGTTCGCGCAGTGCCGGCATCGGGACCCCGAGTTGCTCGAATTTTGACGCGATGCCGAAGCGGCGCTGGCCGGCGATGTTTACGTCGTTACGGAGCGAGTAGAGATGCGCGACGAGCCGCACGGAATCGCTGAGCCCGAGATTGAAACATGCCTCACAACACATGGGGGAGAATGTTTGCAGTAGGGCAGGGTCTTCGACCCGCCCTGGCAAGCCGCGTGTGTCGGAGGGCGGGTCGGAGACCCTACCCAACTTCTAGACCGTCGTCGGCACGCGTTTTCATTGCAGAGAAATGCCTTCCTTCAGCCCCGCCGCGTGCGCACGGCGGCCGCGAGGTTCGCGAGCACCGGCAACGTGTCTTCCCACGAGAGGCACGCATCGGTGATGCTACGGCCGTAGACGAGCGGACGCGCGGCGAAATCCTGCGCGCCGCCGAGCAGATTGCTCTCGAGCATCACGGCGCAGATCGCGCGTTCGCCGGCGGCGATTTGCCCGGCGACGTCGGCGGCCACAGCCGGTTGGCGGGTGGAATCTTTGGCGCTGTTGGCGTGTGAGCAGTCCACCATCAGGTGAGGAGGGAGATGGTTTTTCGCGAGCAGCTCGGCGGCGGCGCGGACATCGGCGGAGGAGTAGTTCGGGCCGTGAGATCCGCCGCGCAGCACGAGGTGGGTATGCTCGTTGCCCGTGGTGCCCATCACGGCGGGGGCGCCTTCGCGGGTGAGCGAAGGAAACCAATGCGGGTGGCGCGCGCTGCGGATCGCATCGACGGCGACCTGCACGTCGCCATCGGTGCGGTTCTTGAAACCCACGGGCATCGAGAGGCCCGAGGCGAGTTCGCGGTGCACCTGGCTCTCAACGGTGCGGGCGCCGATGGCGCCCCACGCGACGAGGTCGGCGTAGTATTGGCCGAGCGTCGTATCCAAAAACTCCGTCGCCACGGGCAAGCCGCGCGCGACGATGTCGATCATCAGTTGGCGCGCGAGGCGGAGGCCGCGGTTGATCTGGTAGGAGTTGTCGAGCAGCGGATCGTTGATGAGGCCTTTCCAGCCGACCACGGTGCGCGGTTTTTCAAAATAGACGCGCATCGCGAGCACGAGTTCGCCCGCGTAGAGCGGAGCGACGGCGCGCAAGCGGTCGGCGTAGTCCACGGCGGCGGCGGTGTCGTGGATCGAGCACGGGCCGACGACGACAAGCAGCCGGTCGTCGGTGCCGGTGACGATTGCGCCGATCTCGCGGCGCGCCTGGGCGATGAGCGCAGCGCCCGCGTCCGGCAACGGCCACTCGGCCTCGAGGGAGACTGGCGCAATCAGCGGCTTGGTCGCATGAATGCGCAAGTCGGAGGTCGGGGGATGCATGGAGGAAGCGCGGTGACGGCGGGAGCTCAGCTCAAAATTTTCTTCGCCTCGTTGACGAGCGGCGAGCGCGTCAGGGCGACATCACCGGAGACGTTCGTGGCGGGGTCGAGTTTCGCGAGGCGGGCGCGGGTCGTGAGATACGCCAACGAGGCGGCTTCACCGGCGAGGGCGTGTTGGGCGGCGTGGGCGAGGATCGCGGGGGCCGGATGGAGGATCGTCGGCGGCAAAATGTTTTTCTCGACGAGAAACAGGCCGAGCGAGGTGCCGAGGGTGTCGAGCCACGCTCGGGGCTTCATGGTCGGCGAAAACGCGAAGGCGGCGCTCGCGGGCGACCACTCCAGGTAGGCGCGGACTTCGCCGTGGAGTTTGGCGAGGGCTTCGTCGGCGGTGGCGGGCGTCCAGCGGGCGGTGAAGGTCTTGCGTTCGCGGAAGTTTTTCACCTCCCACACGCGGAGGAGCACCTCGTAGTCGCCGGAGGTGGCGCGGAGGGCGCCGGTGACGATAAAATCGACGCCGCCCTCACTCGAATCGACGAGTTGGCGGAGGTTGTCGGTCGTCCACTCGGCCCCGAAAATCATCGGGTGCGCGGGCGAGCCGTCGGGCGGGTTCATGATGGCGACGGCGGCGATGGGCGCGTAGGACGCGGAAAAATAAAACGCTTCGGCAAACCAGAGCGGGAACGCGCGGGAGAGGCGCGCGAGTTCATCCTCGGGTTGTTTCATCGCGGCGGCGGGCTCGGGGTAGTTCGGCAGCGCGAGTTGGGCGAAGGCGATGCGGCGGAGGCGCCCTTCCTTAGGCGGGAGGAGTTGGGCGGCCAAGGGCTCGAGGCCGTAGAACCAGATCGGTTTGCTGATACTGACGAGGGCGACTTTCGGAGCCTCGGCGCCCACGGCCGCGCCGCCGACCACACCGGCGGGAGGCGCGGCGTGGGGCGTGGCGATCATTTCGGCGATGGCGTTGGAAAAACCGTAGAGGCGCTCCTCGAGATCGGGGCGTTGGAGGGCAAAGAGCAGATCGAGGACGTGTTGCGCGGCGTCGGGATTGCGGACGGCGAGGTAGGCTTGGAGGAGATTGAGGCCGGTCGCCGGACCGTGGCGCTCGGCATCGTAACGCGGCGCGACAAGCTCAATGATTTCGCCGACGTGGCCGTGCGAACCGAGGTCGCCGGAGATGGCGACAAGGACATCGGGCCGGTCGCCGGCGGCACTGGCGAGCACCTCTTCGTAGAGGGCAAGTGCGCCCGGGAGATCTTTGGCGGTGAGCTTTTCGCGGGCGGAGGCGAGCAGGGCCTTGGTGCTGCCAGCCGGCGCGGGAGCAGAGGGTGCCGGCGAAGCCGCCGCGGCGCTGGCGGCCGCGTGCGCGGCATCGGAGCCGTTGGCCGGAGCGGGCGCAGGGGTCGGTTTCTTCGAGGAAAAGCGGTCAAAAAATCCCATGCGGCGAGCAAAGCGGTGCGCGCGGGGGTGGCGACGTGATTTTTCGCCGCCGGGCGATAAAGCAGATCGACGCCGCAACCAACCTGAGACGCGGAATGAGATCGTCTCGTCGTTCCCGCCGGAGAGGAAGTGTTCGAGGGCGACCTCACCGGCGTTGGCAGATCGGACGCAGCTGAAGACTTGAAATTTTTTGCCGATGGCGAAGTTGCTCAGATCGATGTTTCGCGAGTTGGAAACCGAGCTGAGTGGGCGCACGCCGCTCCCGTCGAAGCTGCCGCGCACGCGTTGGCTGGTTTTTTCTTCCCACGAGCAGGGGCGCCTCGTGCGCGAGGCGGTGTCACTCGGCGTGCACGGGTTTGTCATGAAACGCTCGGATCTCGCGACACTGCGCACCGCGATTTCCACGCCGCTAAGGGGCGAGCAAAATTACTGCCATGCGAGCGCGTGGCTCCTCGTCGTGAGTGCAGCCCGCGCGGTGTGACCCGGTGCAGCGGGCTTCCGCCGGCAGTTCGTCCTTGAGCGGGTGGTTCCGGGACGGCCCTACCTTCGCGGATCAGGGGGCTTTGCATTTATGGATTTACACCCGGGGCCCGCGGGCTCCCGTTGAGTATCCCGCCGGTTACCTCTCCCTTCGTTCCCCGCTTCCCATGTTTTTTCTGCGCTCCGTCCTAGCTGTCCTCCTGCTCTCAGCCTTCGTTCTCTGCGGCCCTGCCGCCCGGGCCGCGTCCCCGGCCCTGCTCCGCGCCGGCGCGTTCGCGCAAGACATCACGCCACCGCCCAGCCAGCTCCCCTCGCCCATCAACGGCGGCATGAAAGGAGCCTTCGCCAAAACCGTCACCGATCCCATGCACGCGCGCAGCTTTGCGCTGCAAAGAGGCTCCACCACCCTCGTCTTCTGCGTCGTCGATGCGTGCATGATTCCGCGCGAGCTCTGCGAATCCGCCAAAGCCCTCGCCTCCCGCGCCACCGGCATCCCCGCCTCGCATCTCCTCATCAGCGCCACGCACTCGCACAGTTGCGCGACGCTCACGCCCGTTTTCCAAAGCAACGCCGATCCCGTCTATCTCGCCAACCTCCCCGCCCGTATCGCCGAAAGCATTATCCGCGCGCACGCCAACCTTGAGTCCGCCGAAATCGCCTTCGGCCAATCCGCCAACCCCGACCAAGTCTTTAACCGCCGCTGGCTCGTGAAAGCCGGTGAGTCCTACGAAAACCCCTTCGACATCACCACCGACCGCGCGTGGATGAATCCCGGTTTCAAAAACCCCAAAGTCACCGCGCCCGCCGGCCCCGTCGATCCCGCGGTCGCGATTCTCGCCGCCCGCGCCAAATCCGATGGCCGCCCGCTCGCCGTCCTCGCCAACTACAGCCTCCACTACGTCGGTGGCCTCCCCGCGATTTCCGCCGACTACTTCGCCGCGTTCGCCCGCGAACTCACCACCCGCCTCTCTGCCACCGACACCCGCTACGCCGGCAAACCCGCCTTCGTCGGCATCATGAGCAACGGCACCAGCGGCAACATCAACAACGTCAACTACGCCGCCCCCGCACCGCCCAAGCGCGCCCCCGGCGAGCAGATCGCCGCCGTCGCGAAGAGCGTCGCAGACTCAGCCCTACAGGCCTACGCCCGCCTCGCCTGGCAATCCACCGCGCCTCTCGCCGCCGCCGAGCGCGACGTCACGCTCGCCGTCCGCAAACCCGCGCCCGACGAACTCACCCGCGCCCAAAAAATCGTCGCCGCCACCAAGCGCGACCCCGACGGCCAGTTCGCCGACCGCAAAGCCATCTACGCCCTCGAATCCCTCGCCCTCGCTGACTACCCCGCGACGGTCCCCGTCAAACTCCAAGCCCACCGCATCGGCGCGCTCACAATCGCCGCCATCCCGTGCGAAGTCTTCGTCGAGATCGGCCTCGACCTGAAAGCCACAAAGCCTCTCTCCGAACACTTCACGATCTCGCTCGCCAACGGCTACAACGGCTATCTCCCCACGCCCGAGCACCACGCCCTCGGCGGCTACGAAACCTGGCGCGCCCGCAGCAGCTACCTCGAAGTCGACGCCTCGACAAAAATCACCGCCACCCTCCGCGATCTCCTCGCAACCGTGGCAAAATGATCGCCCCCATGGCCACCCCCACCCGCCGCGAATTTCTCCAGACCGCCGCGGCCGCCGGCGCCCTCGCGCTTACGCAGCGCCTCACCGCCGCCGCTGCTTCAGCCGCGACCGAACGCAAACTCCGCGTCGGCATCGTCGGTGGACGCTTCGGCGCCACGTTTCAATTTCACGAGCACCCGAATTGCACCGTCATCGCCGTCAGCGATCTCCGCGCCGACCGCCGCGCCGCGCTCATGAAAGTTTACCGCTGCGCCAAGAGCTACGACTCGCTCGCCGAACTTCTGCGCGATCCGCAGATTGAAGCTGTCTTCCTCGCCACGCCTGCGCCCGATCACGTCGCGCACACGCTCGCGACCATCAAGGCTGGCAAACACGTCCTCTGCGCCGTGCCTGCCGCGATGTCGCTCGACGAATGCGCCACCCTCCGCGAGGCCGTGCGCGCCTCCGGGCTCACCTACATGATGGCCGAGACCAGCTACTGGCAGCAGGCCACCATCACCGCGCGCAAATTTCACCAAGAGGGAAAATTCGGCACGATCTACGCCGCCGAATCGATGTATCACCACGCCGGACTCGAGACGCTTTGGTTCGAAAATGGGATACCCACCTGGCGCCACGGCCTCCCGCCGATGCTCTACCCCACGCACTGCACCGCGCACCTCATCGGTGTCACCGGCGAGCGCCTCACCGATGTCTCGTGCCTCGGCTGGGGCGACGGCGATCCGCTCCTCAAAAACAATCCCTACCAAAACCCGTTCTGGAACGAGACCGCCCAGTTCCGCACGAGCCGCGGTCACACGATGCAGGTGCAGGTCTGGTGGAAAGGCGCCCACCGCGGCGGCGAACGCGCGCGCCTCTACGGAGACAAAATGAGTTTCCTCTACCCCGATCCCAACGGTCTCGGCGCCGTGCTCGTGCGCGCCGGCAAACAAACCGAGAAAGACAGCGGCGGCTTCGAACGCGCCCTGCCCGCCTTTGAGAATTTTACGGTCCCCGAATGGTGGGCCACCGACCTCCTTCCCGAGCCCCTCCGCCACAAGAGCGGCCACGAGGGCTCCCACACGTTCATCACCCACGAATTCATCGACGCGATTCTGCACCACCGCCGCCCCGCCGTGGATATCTACGAGGCTCTCGCCTACACCGCCCCCGGCATCGTCGCGCACCAATCCGCGCTCAAAGACGGCGAACGCCTCAAAGTCCCCGGCTTCGACGCCTGAGCCGCGCACGCGTTCGCTACGCTACGCGTCGAGTAGTCCGAAAAAAACGTCCGGCCCGTTCGCGCCCACCAACGGCCCCGACGATTTGTCCGCCGGTCCCCGGCCGACTGGGCAAATTTGTCAGTAGAATTTTCAGCGGCAGCTCCGGATCGTGGCGCCCGGTTGGTATCTTCGTGGTAGCCTCGATCATGTCGTTTCCCATTTCCGGGAATCCCCCATTCCACAAACGAACCCCCGCCCGCGCTCCGTTGCTTTGCCATAAATTTCTAAGCGCTCGGCCATAGCTACTTAGGCTACCGCTCCGCCCGCGGCACACGCGTTGCTAAACTCTCCGCACCACCCGCCACCACCATGAGAAATCCCCTCGCCCATCTCCTGTTTCTCGTCGCCCCGTTTCTCATCGGCGAACTCGGCCGCGAGATCGCTTTCGCCACCCCGCCGCGCACCACCGCCTCCGCTTCGTCCGCTCCGCGCGCCTCGACCGATGTCTGCGCCGCCGTCCCGGCACCGAAATCCGCCGGCGTTCCCGCCGCCGCGCCCCGCGCGAATTCCGCCAAGCCCGCTCCCCCCACCGTGCGTCGCCCGCTCCCCGCGCACCTCTTCATGTAGTCCGCCCTTCCTCGCCCTCGTTCTCCCCCCCCCCTCTCCGCGTCTCGCCATCTCCGCATCGTCCCCGTCCCGCTCCCATGATCCGGCTCCGCCACGTCGAACGCGTCTACCCGCTCAAGGGCGGCCCTTACTACGCGCTGCGCAACATCACCCTCGACGTCGCCGCCGGCGATTTTCTCTCGATCATGGGCCCGTCCGGCTCCGGCAAATCCACGCTGCTCCACCTGCTCGGCCTTCACGATCACGCTTGGGGCGGTGAATATTTCCTCGCCGGCGATCCCGTCCACCGGCTCGACGCCAAGGCCCGTTTCGCCCTCCAGAAAAAACACCTCGGTTTTGTTTTCCAAAGCTACCATCTCCTCGACGACCTCACCGTCTACGAAAACCTCGAGATCCCGCTCTCCTATCGCGACGTCCCGAAAAAAGACCGCGAGAGCATCGTCTGCGACGCGCTCGACCGCTTTCACATCGTCGGCAAAAAAGATCTCTACCCCTCGCAGCTCTCCGGCGGCCAACAACAACTCGTCGGCATCGCCCGCGCCCTCGTCGCCCGTCCCGCCCTCATCCTCGCCGACGAGCCCACCGGCAACCTCCACTCCGACCAAGCCCGCGAGATCATGGAGCTCTTTCGCCGCCTCAACCGCGACGACGGTGTGACCATTGTCCAAGTCACCCACTCTCCCGAAAACGCCGCCTACGGCACCCGCACCGTCCGCCTCGCGGACGGCCTCCTCGTCCCATGAAACGCTCCGCCCTCTCCCCTGTCGCCGCCCGCGCACGTGCACGCATTCCGCAGCGCTCCCGCACCGCGACCCCTGCCCCCACCCGTCCCCGCGCCTCGCTCCGCACCATCGCCGGCGTCCGCTCGACCCGCGCCTCCTACTTCAACGCCGTCTGCGCGTTCCTCACCCCCGCCCGATGACCTCCCGCCCGCCCGTCACACCTCCGACATTCGTCATTCGTCATTGGGCCTTGGTCATTGGCCCTTGGTCCTTCTCCCTCCTCGTCGCCCTCGGCGTCCTCACTCTTTCCGCTCGCGCGGCGACCTTGACGCTCGACGACGCCATCCGCCTCGCCCTCCAGAAAAACGAAGCCCTCAAGGTCAGCGCCTTCTCCCCGCAGATCGCCCGCGCCCACGTCCTCGTCGCCGCCGGCGCCTTCGATCCCACGCTCAATTTCCGCCGCACCTATGCCGAAACCGAGACCCCCGGCGCCGTCACCCCGCTCCTGAATCGCGGCCTCACGCAAACCGACGACTACCGCCTCTCCGTCGACGGCCTCACGCCTTGGGGCCTCACCTACAGCCTCGGCGGCACCGCCCAAAACCAGCGCGGCACCTTCAACCGCTTCACCGACACCTACGACACCTTCGGCGGCCTCTCTGTCACGCAGCCCCTCCTCCGCGGCTTCGGTTTCGGCGCCACCCTCGCTGGACTCCGCATCGCCCGCGCCGACCGCAGCATCTCGGAATGGACGCACAAACAGACCGTCATCGACACCGTCACCGCCGTCGTCCTCGTCTACAACAACCTCGCCCTCGCCCGCGAAAATCTCCGCATCGCCCAACTTTCTCGCGACCTCGCCGCCCAGCTCCTCGACCAAAACGAGAAACGCAACCGCGTCGGTTCCCTTTCCGATGCCGATGTCACGCAGGCCCGCGCCCGCGTCGCCAACCGCGAGGAATCGATCCTCTTCGCCGAACGCGCCGTGCGCGACACCGAGCACCAGCTCCGCCGCCTCCTCGGCGAAACCCGTTTCGGCCTCGACACCCCGCCCCTCGAGCTCGCCCCGCTCCCGCCCGCCGCGCCCCTCACCGTCGACCTCGCCGCCGATCTCCGCACGGCCCTCGACCAACGCCCCGATTTCCAAGCCGCGCGCCTCGGCGTCACCCGCCGCCGCGCCTCCCGCGACCTCGCGCAAAACCAGCTCATGCCCCGCCTCGATTTTGTCGGCAGCTACGGCTACAGCGGCCTCGACCCCGTCTTCTCCACGGCCCGCGCCCAAGTCCGCGACCGCGACGCCCGCGCCTACTCCGCCGGTCTCGTCGTCTCCGTGCCGCTCACCTTCGCCGAAGGCCGGGGCCGCGCCCGCGCCGCCACCCTCGGCCTCCGCCAATCCGAAGCCGACCTCACGCGGCTCGAACACGACATCGCCGTCGAGGTCACCACCGCCGCCGGCCAGCTCCAGACGACGCACCAACGCGTCGCCGCCACGCGCACCGCCTACGAACTCGCCAAGCTCGCCCTCGATTCCGAAGAGAAACGCTTCCGCGCCGGCACCAGCCGCACGCTCGACGTCCTCCAGCTCCAAGAGCAACTGGCCGCCGTGGAAAGCGCCCAAGTCCGCGCCCTCGCCGACGAACGCCGCGCCCTCGCGAACTACGAGCGCGAACTCGGCCTCACCCTCGCCCGCCGCGGCCTGACGATCGAATAGCGCCGCCAAACCCGCCCGAGTCCCGCTTGAAACCCCTTCCGAAATTGAAACTACACCAGCACCGCCCGCTGCCGCGGTGCGCCCGCCTCTTCCATCTGCCACGCCTGCAATTCACGGGTCAGTTTCGCTGAGACGCCTGCGAACCGGGACGAATAGCTCATCGCCGCCCGCGCCACCGCCGTTTCCCCGGCCAAGGCCCAGGCCAACACCTGCGCCGCCTCCTCGTGAAATTGCGCGTGCACTTCCGCCACGCACTTCCAGCGATGGCTCGCCTTGGTCGGCTCGTCGAGTCCGTGGAGCCAGCGCCCCAGGCGACAATGGTCATCCTTGCACGCCGTCTCCACGGACATCATCGAGCGGCCCGTGGTCACGGCTGCGTTCAAGGTTTCTTTCCACGCCGCGTGGGCGCAGATGGCCTGACGAATTTCCGAATCAAAACTCATGCCGGCAGTATCGGCACAAACGCGTGCTTCTGAAATGCAGTCGCCGCGCCGCTCCGATCACGGTTGGCCGCCCCGCCCGACACGCCCGGGCGGCCGGGGCTTTTTTCGGTGGGGCGGCGATCAGCCCGCGCACGACTCGGTTGACGCGCGCGGCGCCCTGCGGAGGATCTCGCCCGATGGCCCGTCTCTCCCCTGTCGTGCTGTGTGTCGTCGCCTGCGTCCTCGCGTCCCTCGCCCGCGCCGAGTCCGTGAATCGCGCCGCTTACCTCGTCGGCTACACCGAGGCCCGGTGCGACGATCCGCGCGGTCAGTTCTACAACTGGCGCACCTCGCGCGCGCAGGTCGTGCGCGCCGATGGCACGGACCGCCGCGAGATCGGCGCGCACCTCATCACCCGCGAGAACCAATGGACGAATTTCGGCGGCTGGTGGACCGGCGGAACCGAGGCGATCGTCAGCCTCGCTTGGGAGAGCGAAGCCAACTACCTCTGGGAACGCGCGCACCGCACGTTTCGCCACACCGAGGGCTGGCTGGTCGACAGCTGCCTCGTCGACCTCGCGACCGGAGCGGCGCGCAATCTCACCGCGGTCGAACGGGTGAGCGACTACAACGCCGGCCTCGCCCCGTGGCCCGGCGATCCCTCCCGTGCCACCTTCGCCCCGCTCATCGACGGCGTGCAGCAACCGTTTGCGATGGACGCCGACGGCCGCCACAAGCGCAGTCTCGCGCACGGTCCGGTCGGCTTCACCTACGGCGCCAACGTCTCGCCCGACGGCCGTCACCTCGCTTACAACAAAAGTTACCTCGTCTACATCGCCGGGGCCGATGGCGCGAATCCCCGCCGCGTCGACGAGACCCCCGGGCATACGTTTCAATTTATCCCCACTTGGTCGCCCGACGGCCGGTGGCTGCTTTTCCTCTCCGGGCAACACTATAAGTGCCACCCGCACCTCGTCCGTGCCGATGGCACCGGCCTCCGCAAACTCGCCGACCGCGGCGCCTATTCCAGCACCATGCAACCGCTCAAGTATCCGGACTTCCACTCCGCGAGCAGCGACTTGCCGGCGTGGTCGCCGGATTCGCTCTGGGTTTACTACACCGCCCGCGTCGGCGACGCGGTGGAGCTCATGCGCGTGTCGGTGACCGGCGACGTGCAGCAACTCACGCGCAGCCCCGCCGGCGTCGCCCACTACCACCCGAAAGTCTCGCCCGACGGAAAACTCGTCGTCTTCGGTTCCACGCGCGAAGGCCCCGGCGCCCAATTCGTCGCCCGGGCGGACGGCTCCGATATCCGTGCGATCACCCGGCCTGCCGAAGGCCGCATCCAACTCCACGCGCACTGGCGGCCGGTGATCGAGTAGCGGCGCGCGGTCGGACCCGTTGGCCTCGGCTCGATGAGACGATCTGCTGGCTCCACGGCCACCCGGGCCCAGCCGCTATTTTTTCCCGCTCTCCTTCTCCCCCTGCAAAACCGGTCCTACCCGTCCGCGCTACGTATAATTTCCGTTACTACCGCCATTCGTTGTCTCTGCGAAAGCTTGCCCGTGTCATAACTGGCACGCAAAAAGCAACCCGTTACCCCACCACGCCGTCGGCGGCGCCCTTTGTCGTCTCCGGCCAACCTTCCCAACCCGTATGTCTACCTACCAGTCCCGACTGCACACATCGAGAGCCCTGCTCAGCCTCGTCACCACGCTCGCCGCTACGGCGCTCCATGCGCAGACCGCGCCCACGCCCGCGGGCACGGCGGCCAAAAAAGACGGCAAAGAAGAAGTCCTCAAACTCGAGGCGTTCTCCGTCACCGGCACCAACATCAAACGCCTCGATCAGGAGAAGATTCTCCCCGTCACCGTTTTTAACATCGAGCAGATCGAGATCCGCAACGCCCTCACTCCGGTCGAGATGCTCACCGCGCTCCCCCAGGTGACCAACGTCCCTCTCAACGAAACCCAAAACGGCGGCGCCAACTCCCGCGGCGACAACGCCAACGTCAACCTCCGCGGCATCGGCGCCGGCAACACCCTCGTCCTCCTCAACGGCCGCCGTCTCGCCCCCCACCCCGTCACCTCCAACGACGGCGGCGTCCCCGCCTTCTACGCCAACGTCAACCAGCTCCCCACCCAGGGCATCGAGCGCATCGACGTCCTCCGTGACGGTGCCTCCGCCATCTACGGCTCCGACGCCGTCGCCGGCGTGATCAACTACATCTCGCGCCGCGATCTCCGCGGCACCGAACTTCGCACCCGCTTCGGGCTCCCCGAGCACGGCGAGGGCACCAGCCTCCAAGCCACGCTGACCTCCGGCCGCGAATTCGCCGGCGGCAAAGGCCGCTGGCTGTCCACCTTCGATTATTTCAAACGCGACGAGATTCCCTACCGCAGCCGCTCCTTCACCCGCAGCGGCAATCACACGGCCGAGGCTCCTCCCGGCTTCAACGCCCTCGGCGGTTCCTTCGACGGCCGCTCGGCCGTCAGCATCTACCCGTCGTTCCGTATCGGCGCGTCCACGACCGCCAATTTCTTCCGCCCCATCAACGGCGCGCTCACCTTCACCACGTCTTCCCCCACGGCCAACGCCGCGGCCCGCGCCGCCAGCCCCGAATTTTTTACCAACCTGAACGACTACCAGAACACCGGCCAGAGCCGCTCGGACCGCCAAAACTGGTTCACCCACGTCGAGTATGACCTGAATGACCGCATCACCGCGTTCGGCGATTTCTCGCTCTACCACTCCAATTCCGCTCTCCAACGCCAACCGATCCAGATCAACGCTCCCGGCTCCGACCAGTTCGCCCCCATCAGCGTCGACAATCCCTTCAATCCTTACGGCTCCCGCTTCTACAGCCCGACCGGCGCGCCCAATGCCGACGGCACTCCGCGCCTCACCGGCACCCCGCAGGGCCTCACCCTCGTCTCCGTGCTGCTGAGAGACCTCGGCGCCGAGCAGGTAAACGTCCACTCCGGCGTCTACCGCGGTGTCGCCGGCCTCCGTGGCAAACTTGCGAACGAATGGACCTGGGAATCCGCCGCCCTTTATACCCGCGCCTACACGGCCGACATCTCCAGCAACGCCGCCCGCGAATCCCTTTTCCAACGCGCCCTCATGCGCACCGATACCACCGCGTATAACCCCTTCGGCTACACCTTCCGCGTCTCCGGCAACGCCGTCGTGCCCGACCAGCCCTACACCAATCCTAAGTCCGTCCTCGATACCTTCTCGCAGATCTGGCGCCACGACGGCTTCAGCGCCATCACCAGCGTTGATGCCCGTGCCTCCGGCCCGATCTTCCGCTACTGGGGCAACACCGTCTCCCTCGCCACCGGCGCCGAATACCGCCACGAACAATATCTCGACCTCCGCCCCGCCTACGTCGGCAGCAATCCTCCCGGCGTCGGCCTGAACGTCGATGACAACGACTACCTCGTCGCCTCCTACGCCCCGAATTCCACCGGCAACCGCATCGTCTACAGCGCCTACCTCGAAACCATCGTTCCGGTCTTTTCTCCCAAGCGGAATATCCCGCTCGTCCACTCCCTCGAGCTCACCGGCTCGGCCCGCTACGAAAACTACAGCGACTTCGGCACCACCGTTCGCCCGAAGGCCGGCCTGAACTGGAAACCCTACGACGGCCTCATGGTCCGCGCCTCCTTTAACGAAGGCTTCTCCGCCCCCAATCTCCCGACGCTCTACGCGCCCACCCGCTTCATCGTCGACAGCGCTCCCGGCTCCAACGACGCCTACCGCACGCAGACGGTCGGCAATGGCACCTACGTCATGAAGCGCTACTCCACCGGCAATCTCGCGCTCAAGCCCGTCACCTCCATCGGTCGCAGCGTCGGCCTCGTGTTCGAAGTGCCGAAGATCAAGGGCCTCTCCCTCACCGCCGACTACTGGCAAATCGACCAGTCCAACGTCATCGGCAGCTACTCCGATGCCCAACTCGTGAACAGCGACGCCGCCAAGCTCAACGCCTACACCCAAGCCCAGCTCGCCGCCGGCAAGACCATCGCCCAAATCGACGTCGGCTCCGGCACGGCCAACTACCAGGGCGACCCCGGTATCAAACGATTCGCGCCCACCGCGGCCGATATCGCCGCCTTTGCCGCCTACAATGCCACCCGTCCCGCCGCCCAACAGGCGGCCGTCGTCGGGCTCATCGAGTCTCGCAACATCGTCTTTCAAAACCTCGCCAAGGGTTACGCGAGCGGCGTCGACCTCAGCCTCGCTTACCAAGTCCCCACGCTGCCGATCGGCCGGTTCTCCTTCACCACCGATTGGTCCTACATGATCCGCACCTACCAACTGCGCGACGTCCCCGGCTCCGCCCCCGCCTTCATCGAGCGCCTCAACACCGACGGCACCACCCGTTGGCGCGGCACGACCGCCATCAGCTGGCGCAAGGGTGGCTGGAACGCCGGCCTCAGCGCCTACTACATCGGCCGCTACGCCGACACCGCCACGGTCAACGCCGCCACCTACGCCAGCCTCGGTTCGCCCGCCTACATCTCGCGCCAGTTCGACAGCGGCACCTACCTTTACCGCTACGTCGTGCGCGATGTCGTCAGCCTCAACGCCTCCCTCGGCTATCGCTTCCGCCAGGATGCCCCGGGCCTCCTCCGCCACAGCTCGGTCCGTCTCGGCGTCGTGAATCTCGCCGATCAGGAGCCGCCGCTCACCTCCGGCGCGACCGGCTACTCGGGTTCCGTGCACGGCAGCTTCCTCGCCGGCCGCACTTGGACCCTCGAAGTCACCAAACAGTTCTAAGTAGGGCAGACTTCCGTCCGCCCCTTCCCCGCAGCGCCATCAGCCGGTGGCGCTGCGCCCTTTTCCCCTCTTCTGAGAAACCTCCGGGCGGAATACCGGAATTGCCCCGCTCTCGCGGGCCGAGGCAAGATCAACCCCAGGCCATCCGCAAAATCCGCGTAATCCGCGTCAAAACCTCCGTCTCCTCCGTTCCATGCTACGCCCCCTCCGCCTCGCCGCCGCCCTCGCCCTGTTCACCAGCGCCCTCGCGCTCGCCGCGACTGCTCCGCTCCCCAGCCCGAAGGACCACTTCGGCTTTGCCATCGGCGACGATTACCACCTCGCCAACTACACGCAGACCGAGGCCTATTTTAAGAAACTCACCGCCGCTTCCGACCGCCTGAAACTCGTCGACATCGGCAAGACCGAGGAAGGCCGCACCCAGTGGATGGTCGTCTGCACGTCCCCCGCCAATCTCGCGAAGCTCGACCGCTACCAAGACATCTCGCGCCGTCTCGCCCGCGCCGAGGGCCTCTCCGAGACCGAAGCCCGCGCCCTCGCCACCGAAGGCCGCGCCGTTGTCTGGATCGACGGCGGCCTCCACGCCACCGAGACCGTCGGCGCGCATCAGTTGATCGAGACCCTCTGGAACTTCGCCAGCCGCACGGATGCCGAGACCCTCCGCATCCTCGACCAGTGCATCATCCTCTTCACTCACGCGAATCCCGACGGCCAGGAACTCGTTTCCAACTGGTATATGCGCCGCCCCGAGCCCGCGAAGCGCATCGTCGATGCCCTCCCGCGCCTCTACCAAAAA
>CALRZR010000002.1:0-83812 GCA_943372705.1 Opitutus sp. GAS368
GGGGCGGGCTCGAAGAGTTCGTCGCTCTTTTGCGGGAGGCTGGTGTAGGTGTAGTCGGAGATTTGGAAGGCGCGTTTTTGCATGAGCGCGTTCACGGCGGCGGCGGTGTCGCTGTTGGCGATGTTCACGAAGACCGGGCCGGCGGGGATGGTCTCGAATTCGGGCGTGATGGGCTTGGCGGGGTCGGCGGGTTTGCCGTCGGCGTCTTTCTTGAGGAGATCGGCGGAGGTGCCGAGGGTGGAGAGGGCGGACTTGCCGTCGGCGGGGGCGGCGGGTGGCTTGAGCTTCTTTTCCTCGGGTTTACGGCCGAGGGCGACTTTGAGGACTTTCTTATCAAAGGTCTCGATCTTGAAGAGGCGCTCGTTGGCTTTGGCGGCGACGGCGTTGGCGTCGGCGAGTTCGTTGGTGTCGGAAAAACGGATACTGGAGAGCGAGCTGAGGAGGGAGGAAATCTTGTCGGCTTTGAGTTTTTGGCCGGCGGGCGTTTTGTCGGCGGTCCACGGGTCTTCTTTTTTCGCGCGCGTGACGGTGATGGGGCCGCCTTCGGCGAAGGGGATTTCAATCTTGGCGACGTCGTCGACCTTGAGGGCGAGGAGTTCGGTGTTGGCCCAGTTTTTCGACTCGGTGTCGAGGTAGGCGCTGAGATTGGCGAGGAAGGCTTTTTGCTCGCTGCCGTAGCGCAGGTAACGGCCGGCGCCGGAGTCGGGGTTTTTGCCGAGGGTGACGGTCCAGAGCTCTTTGTCGGAAGCGTCGAGCAGGTCGATCTTGGTATCCTTGAATTCGAGGCGGGCGATGCGGTCGGGGCTGCTGGTGACAAGGCGCTCAAGTTTGGCGTCGGTGAGGCTGCCGATGAACGAGGAGAGCTTCGAGAAATCGGCGGGGAAATCGTGGTAGGTCGAGACCTTCCACGTGGCGTCGGCCTGGCGAACGAGGGTGACGGTCTTGCCTTGGTCACTGAGGCGGAGCTTGGCGGCTTTTTCAACGACGGTGCGGTCGACGATCGGTTGGCCGAGGCGGGTGTCGGCGACGGGAGGCGGTGCGGGGCGCGTGGCAAGAAACGCGACGGCGGAGAGCGCGGCGAGGACGGCGACGGCGATGAGGATGGATTTCAGTTTCATCGGTGGGCGATGGGAGAGGGGGGAGCTGAGAGCGTTGAGCTAAGAGCTAAAAAAGGTGGAGAGCGGGAGAGGCGGAGTCGGAGGGCGGGTCGGAGACCCTGCCCTACTTTATTTTTTACGGCTGCGGTAGAACCAGAAGCCGAAGGCGCCGACGAGGAGGGGGGTGGAGAGGAGGTTGACGATGAGGAGCTTCTTCTCGAGGCGGTCGATGTCTTCGCGGAGGGCGCGGCGGATCTGGCGGCGCTCGCCGTTCATGGTGGCCTGTTGTTTTTGGAAGTCGGCGATGGCTTTGGCCATCTCGGGCGTGGCGATGAGGCGGTTGCCCTCGGTCTTCTTGCCCTGCATTTCGGTGAGCTTTTTGTTCACTTCGGCGAGGCGGGCGTCGAGCGCGGTGAGTTTCTCCTGATATTTTTTCTGCGCTTCGACCTCCATCGCGCGGACGACGGTGAAGGGGCGGAGGGAACTGCCTTTGCCGCGGATGCTGATGAGGTCCTGCGAACCGCCGAGGAACTCGATGGTGTTGGCGGCGAAGGAGAGGTTGTCGTTGTAGGGCTCGACGGCGGTTTGGCCGAAGAAGTTCAGTTTGCGGAGGCTGTAGTCGTCGAAGAGCCAGTCGGTGTCGGCGATGACAAAGAGGGTCGAGGTGGCTTTGGATTCTTTGAGTGACTCACCGGCGGGCTTGGGAGGCTCGGGAGGAGCGGGGGGCTTGCCGGGTTCGTCTTTCTTTGGCTCGTCTTTCGGGGCGCCGTCGGGGAAGGCGGTTTTGAATTTGCCGGTGACGAGGGCGGCGATGGTCTTCTTGCCGGAGGGGACGATTTGTTTGGCGATGTCGTCGGGCTGGGCGAATTGGAGCATCATCGAGGCGATGTCGCCGGATTGGGCGGAGGATTCGATGAGGGGCGTGAAGGTGAGGGTATTGCCGGGTTTGGAGGAGATGCTGCCAGACTCGATGAACCAAGCGGTGTTGAGCTGGGCGGTCGGGAGGGCTTTGGCGCTGAAGTTGTCTTTCTTCAGACTGAGCCACGTGGGCATGCGGATGACCTGGTTGCCCTGGCCCCCGACGGGGAGCGGGTTCTCGAGGTCGCCGACGATCTTTTGCGGGTCGTAGGTGAGGCCGTAGGCGTTGAGAAGAACGGGGAGGTCGCTGGAGACGTTGGGCGTGGGTTGGCCCATCATCTGTTGCTGCGGGTTGGCCTGGCGCTTGAAGTGTTGCGAGGCGGGGTCGACGGCGAGGAAGACGGGTTTGCCACCGAGGATGAACTGGTCGATGGCGAACTGCAGTTTGTTGGAAAAATTCTGCGGGTGAATGACGGCGAGGGCGTCGAGATTGGAGGGGAGCTCCGAGGCGCCGTCCTCGATTTTCACGATGGTGAACGACTGCTCGAGTTCGCCGATGATCATCTGCGACGGCTGCGGCTGGCGGCGCATCATCATCATCATCTGCATCTCCTGCGGGCTCGTGCCTTGAAGCGGGAGACTGGTGATGAGGCCGAGCTTGGGTTTGTTGATCTGCTGGACGCTGTAGACGAGCTTGGAGAGATCGTATTCGAGGAACTGTTCACGCTGCGGGGCGAAGGCAGGGATGTTTTTCTGCTGGTCGGCCTGGGTGACGACGAGGCCGAAGAAGAACTGCTCGCCGCCCTGCTGGGAGACTTGGGGTGTGAGACCGGCGGCGGTGGCTTTCTCTTCGTCGGGGGTGTCGGCGCGGGGATTGATCACGTTGAGGGTGATCTTACCGCGGCCGGCGCGCACGTATTGGCGGAGCATCTCCTGCACGCGGGTGGCGTAGTTTTTGTAGCGGATGGGGAGGCCGGAGGCGTCTTTGGAGAAGTAGAGGTCGATGACGACGGGCTCCTCGATCTTGCCGAGCATGGTCTTGGTGCCGGTGGAGAGGGAGTAGATCGAGTCGGCGGTCGTATCGAGGCGCGCGGGGAGCGACGACGCGAGGTAGTTGACGAGGACGAGTCCGACGAAGAGCAGGACGATGGCGAGGGCTTTGCTACCGAGTTTCATGGTGAGCGGGGGGCGATGACGGAAAGTTGAGAGCTGAGACGTGGGAGCTGAGAGCGAAGAGCTGAGAGCTTAGAGTCGGAAGGAGGGGGGCTGATCAGCGCTCGAGGGCGACGACGTTGAGGAAGAGGGTGAAGCCGATCAGCGAGAGGAAGAAGATGACGTCCTTCGGGTCGATGATGCCCTTCGTGAAGGCGTCGAAGTGGGTGATGAAGCTGAAATTCGAGAGCAGGTCCACGAGCCACACGGGGAAGATCGAGCCGAGGACTTCGGAGAACACGCTCCAGCCGAGGAAGAGAATCACGAGGCAGGCGACGACGCTGATGACGAAGCTGATGACTTGGTTTTTCGTGAGCGCCGAGGTGAGCGAGCAAACGCCGAGGTAGGCGCCGGCCATGAGCGTGCTGCCGATGTAGGTGCTGATGATGACGCCCCAGTCGGGCGAGCCGAGGTAGGCGACGGTGCCGGCGAGCGGGACGCTGAGCAGAATCGCGAGGGTGAGGAAGGCCCACGCGGCGAGGAATTTGCCGACGACGGCCTCAAGCGTGGTGATGGGGAGCGTGAAGAGGAGCTCGACGGTGCCGGTGCGTTTTTCCTCAGACCAGAGGCGCATGCCGGCCGCGGGGATGAGGAAGAGGAAGAGCCACGGATAAAAGGTGAAGTAGCTCTCCATCGTCGCGAGGCCGGCTTTGAAGAAGCCGCCGACGAAGAAGGCGAGACCGATGCTCGCGAGGGAGAAGACGATGAGGAAGACGTAGGCAACCGGCGAACGGAAGTAGCCGAGGAGCTCGCGTTTGAAGAGGGGGGCGATCTGGGTCATGGGAGCGGGAAAGTTGAGAGCTGAGAGTTGAGGGCTGAGAGCAGGGATCGCCTGCAAGCAGGCTCCTACAAATCACACGTCCGAGGCGGTGAGGGTGCGGAAGATCTCGTCGAGGCGTGCGCCGGGTTTGCGGGCGTGCAGCGAAGCGGGCGTTTCGTCGGCGACGACTTTGCCCTGCGAGATGATGATCACGCGATTGCAGATGGCATCGACCTCTTCGAGGATGTGCGTCGAAAGAATGACGGCTTTCTCGACGGCCATGTTTTTGATGAGGGAGCGAACCTCGTTCTTCTGGTTCGGATCGAGACCGTCGGTGGGTTCGTCGAGGACGAGGGCGGCGGGATCGTGGAGGAGGGCCTGGGCGAAGCCGACGCGCTGTTTAAAACCTTTCGAGAGGGTTTCGATCGTCTGCTTGCGGACAGGGGCGAGGTGAGTGAGGCCGATGGCGCGGTCGACTTGGGCGCGTTTGGCATCGGTGGCGCGGAAACCGCGGACCTCGGCGATGAAGTTGAGGAATTCCTCGACGGTCATCTCGGGGTAGGCGGGGGCGGATTCGGGCAGGTAGCCGAGCTTTCGTTTTACCGCGACGGGATCTTTGGTGACATCGATGCCGTCGACGGTGGCGGTGCCGGCGTCGGGGCTGATGAAGCCGGTGATCATCTTCATCGTGGTGGATTTGCCGGCGCCGTTGGGGCCGAGGAACCCAAGGATGTCACCGCGATTTACGCGGAAGGAGACGCCGTCGACGGCACGTTTGGGGCCGTATGTTTTGACCAGACCTTTGACTTCAATCATGGGGAAAAAGGGAAGGGGAGCGGGCTGAGAAAGGGAGGTGAAAAGAATGTTCCGCGAGCGGACGCTGCGGAGGCTGGCTGAGAGTTGCGGGAAAAAATAAAGAGACGGAAACGGATCAAGCGGAAATTTTCCGGGGAGCGGGTGGAGGGGGAGGGAAGAGGACGAGGTGGAGCGGGAGAGGTTGCGAGGGTAAAGTGGCGGAGGGTGCGGGTTGTGGCGTGGAGAAAGATTAAGAGAACGAGGAAAGAGAAAGATTCGGGGCGAGTTGGTCAGGGCTTGCGGGTGAGGTTGGGGAGGAAGGCGGTGAGCAGGCCGAGCAGCGGAAGGAAGGCGCAGAGGCGGAAGACGAAGGTGATGCTCGTGCGATCGGCCAGGTTTCCGAGTGCTGCGGAGCCGATGCCGCCCATGCCGAAAGCGAAACCGAAAAAGAGACCGGAGATGAGGCCGACGCGGTTGGGGAGCAGTTCCTGAGCGTAGACGAGAATCGCGGAGAAGGCGGACGCGAGCACGACGCCGATGATGACGGTGAGGACGGCGCACCAGAAAAGGTTGGCGTGAGGCAGGAGGAGCGCAAAAGGGGCGACGCCGAGAATGGAGACCCAGATGACGGCTTTGCGGCCGATACGATCGCCGACCGGGCCGCCGATGATCGTGCCGGCGGCGACGGCGGCGAGAAACAGGAAGAGGAGCAACTGGGCGTTTTGGACCGAGACGTGAAAGGTCTCGATGAGGTAGAACGTGTAGTAGCTGCCGAGGCAGGCCAGGTAGAAGTATTTCGAGAAGATCAGGACCGCGAGGATCGCCAGCGTGGCGACGATGCGGCGGGGCGAGAGTGGTGAAGCGTGGGCGGGGCGGGCGGAGGCGGGTTGGCGTCGCTGGTGGGCAAGGCGGTCGCGATACCACGTGCCGACGCGGCTGAGGAGAACGAAGCCGAGCAACGGGAGGAGCGCGAACCACGCGACGCGGGATTGCGAGCGGTGCGCGAGCACGACGGAGGCGAGGAGCGGGCCGAGGGCGCTGCCGGCGTTGCCGCCGACTTGGAAAAGCGATTGGGCGAAACCATGGCGTCCGCCGGAGGCGAGGCGGGCGACGCGCGAGGCTTCGGGGTGGAAAATTGATGAGCCGAAACCGATGAGCGCGGCGGCGAGCAGGACCAGGGTGAACGTGTGCGCGACGGAGAGGAGGGCGACGCCGCCGAGCGTAAATACCATGCCGGCAGCGAGGGAGAACGGCTGCGGGTGGCGGTCAGTGTAGAGGCCGACGAAGGGCTGGAGGAGCGAGGCGGTGAGTTGAAACGCGAGGGTGATGAGGCCGACCTGAGTGAACGAGATCGCGAGTTCTTCTTTAAGAATCGGGTAGAGCGCGGGGAGGAGCGACTGGATCGTGTCGTTGAGCAGGTGGGCGCTGCTGACGGCGAGGATGATCGGGAGAACAGTCGTCGGTGCGGCGGAGGCGGGGGCGGGAGACGCTGCGGCGGAAGAGGAAGACACGGTCAGGCGGCGGGTGAGGGGGCGGCGAGTTGGCCGCGGTCCTGCTCGGTCTTGAGGCGGAGTTGGCCGCAGGCGGCGTCGATGTCGTGGCCCTTTTCGCGGCGGAGTGTCACGGGGACCCGGGCGGCGCGGAGAACGTCGGCGAAGCGCTCTTGGCGGTTATTTGAGGGGCGCTTCCACGGGAGGCCGGCGACGGTGTTGTAGGGGATCAGGTTGACGTGGGCGTGGAGGTCGCGGGCGATGTCGCGGAGTTCGCCGGCCTGGTCAATCGAGTCGTTGACGTCCTCGATGAGGATGAACTCGAGGGTGACCATGCGGCCGTGTTTCTCGGTGAACTGCTCGATGGCGGGGATGAGTTTCGCGAGCGGGTAGGCCTTGTTGACGGGCATGATCTTCTCGCGGACCTCGTCGGTGGCGCCATGCAGCGAGATGGCGAGGCGGAAGCCGAGGGGCTCGTCGGCGAGCTTCAGGATTTTCGGGACGAGGCCGCTCGTGGAGAGCGTGATGCGACGGGCGCCGACGCCGAGGCCCCACTCGGCGTTGACGATGGTGAGGGCGAGGAGGGTGGCGTCGTAGTTGGCGAGGGGCTCGCCCATGCCCATGACTACGATGTTGTCGAAGGAGGCGAGCTCCATGCGGGCGCGGGGCGTGCGGGCGTCTTCGCGGTAGCAGACTTGGAGAAGTTGGGCGACGATCTCGCCGGCGGTGAGGTCGCGTTTGAGACCGGCGAGTCCGCTGGCGCAGAAGGCGCAGGCCATGGCGCAGCCGACTTGGGTGGAGATGCAGATGGTCTTGCGCGAGTGCTCGGGGCCGACGCCTTCTTGGGGGACGCGAATGATGACGGTCTCGATGAGGGATTTGTCGCCGAGCTCGAGGAGGAGTTTGTCGGTAACGTCTTCGGACTGTTTGTTGAAGACGAGCGTGGCGGGCATGAGCTCGAAGGTGTCGGCGAGCCAGGTGCGCAGGGGTTTTGAGAGATTCGTCATCTCATCCCAGGTGCGGACGCGCTTTTTGTAGAGCCAGTCGAGGATCTGTTTCGCGCGGAAAGCGGGCTCGCCCGCCTCGCGCAGGCGCGCGGTCAGGGTGTCGAGGGTTTCGCCGGTGAGCGGCGGCTTGGCGGGCGTGTATTTCATGCGAGCGGTGGAGCGTAGGGTGCGCGGGGTGGTGCGCAAGCGGGGAGGCGGGGGCCGATGCACGGCGCGGAGAGCGAGAGAAGGAGAGAAGGAGAGAGGGGTAGACGGTGAGTTGGGGATTGAAGGTGGGGTGGGAGGAAATAGACCCGAGGGACCCTATGAAAATTACCCCGTTGCTGTGGTGTGCGTTGTGGCCGGTGGCGTTGTTTGCGGCGGACGATCCGCCCCATGCGTTTGTCGGGACGATCGAGCGAATTGATCCGGCGTTTGACCGGTTGGTCGCGCCGGGGGTAACAATTGAGAAGTTGGCAGAGGGCTTTCGGTGGTCGGAAGGGCCGACGTGGTTTGACGGTGGCGTGGTATTTTCCGACGTGCTCGCGAACACGGCGTATCGTTGGAAGGCGGGCGCGACGGAAAGCGCCAAGGTCGGCGCGGTGAGTGGCGCGGATGTGTTCTTGCGGCCGAGCGGGTTGATGAAAGCGACGCCGGGATTTCGCGAGACAGGCAGCAACGGGCTGACGCGCGATGCAAAGGAACGGCTCCTGCTCGCGCAACACGGCGAGCGACGGATCGCGCGGTGGGAAAACGGGACGTTTACGGCGATCGCAGATCGCTATGAGGGAAAGCGTTTCAACAGTCCCAACGATTTGGCGGTGCGAAAGAGTGGGGAGATTTATTTCACGGATCCGCCGTATGGCTTGGAAAAAATCGCGGACTCACCGCTGCGGGAGTTGCCGTTTGCGGGCGTGTATCGCGTGGCGACGGATGGCGTGGTCACGCTGTTGACGAAGGAGCTGAACTTTCCGAACGGCATCGGATTTTCGCCGGATGAGAAGACGCTGTATGTCGCGGTGAGCGACGGGAAGGCGCCGCGCGTGATGGCCTACGAGGTGAAAGCGGACGGGACGTTGGGCGCGGGGCGGGTGTTCTTCGACGCGCTCCCGCGGCGGAAACCCGGCGTGAAAGGCTCGTGCGACGGGCTCAAGGTTGACCGCGAAGGCAACGTGTGGGCGACGGGGCCGGGCGGGGTGCTGGTGATTTCGCCGGCGGGAAAATTGCTCGGCGTGATCAATACCAACGAGCCGAACGGCAACTGCTGCTGGGGCGACGACGGCAGCGCGTTGTATATCACGGCGAATTATTTTCTCGTGCGCGTGAAGACGCTGACGAAGGGGGCGGGGTGGTGAGGGCGCGGCGCCTCGCGGCGGTGACGGAGCAGCGACTTAAGGGCGCAGGTGTTTAACCAGCCACTCGCGGGCGGCGACGAGGGACTCGGGGTTCACTTTGTGGCCGGTTTTCGGCTGGATGGTGAGCGTGAAGTTTTCCTCGGCGCCGGTGGCGCGGTAGGCGGCGCGGGCGGCGGTGGCGCAGAGTTCGAGCCCCGGGACGGGCGTGCGCGGATCGGTGTCGCCGTTGATCGCGAGGAAGGGGCGCGGGGCAATGAGGGGGACCATCGCGGGGCCGTCGAAGCGGCCGTAGATGCCGGGATTCGTGCGGTCGTAAAAGCTGCGGATAAAGGCGGCGTCGATGGAGGTGACACCGGCGTCGCGGGCGGCGGCGTTGACGGCGAGTTGGATGGTGCCGATGCGGGATTGCCAGGAGTCGTGGTCGAGGGCCCAGCGGAAACTTTGCAGGCCGATGCAAGCAACGGTGGCGGCGATGCGGGGATCGGCGGCGGCGGTGAGGTAGGCTTCGGTGCCGCCTTTGGAAAAGCCGATCACGCCGATGCGCGCGGCGTCGACGTCGTCGCGGGTGACGAGGTAGTCGATGAGTCGCATGACATCGCGGACGGTATCGTAGTAGAAAGGATGCTCGGTGGTTTTTTCGGCGCGGTAGGCGCGGAGAATGGCATCGGTGTAGTCGACGGTGGTCTTGGGAGTGCGGGCACGGGCGCCGTGGTAGCGGGCGTCGATGGAAACGCCGATCAGGCCGGCCTCGGCGAATTGAGTGAGGAGTTTGACTTGGCCCTCTTTGTTTCCGCCGGTGCCGTGGAGGGAGATGACGACGGGGCGGCGCGTGCTGGGAGCGTTGGTCGAGCCGGATAGGCTGTTGGATGCGGCGGGTTTGACGAGAATGGCGGGGACGCGTTGGTCGGCGTCGGCGGCGTAAGAGAAGGCGACGTGCAGCTGGCCGCTTTTCTCAACGGCGGGGGTGAGTTCGGGGGCGAGCGGAACGGCGGGGCGGGCGATGAGTTGGAGAAACGCAGCGCGAGGGGCGGCGGGGGATTCGGCGGCGGCGAGGGGGGAGGTGAGGGTGAGAACGGCCGCGAGGAGACCGGCAAGCAGGGGGTGATGCTGGCGCATGAGTCGAGACGACAGCGGGGGACGGCGGGGGCGACAAATCAAAAGCGGGGTCGAAACACGGGCTGGAAAGGACGGGCCGCTTCGGATTCGTTCGCGCCTTGATCATGGCGAAAGCACGCACGCAACGTTTCGACCGGGCCGCGACGGACGGCGGTGGCGCGGTGTGCGGGTGGGCGGCGGGCATCGCGGTCGCGACGGTGGCGGCGTATCACAACAGTTTTTCGGTGCCGCTGTTTTTCGACGACACGGCGTCGATCGTGCAAAATGAGTCGATTCGGGCGCTCTGGCCACCGCAGACGTGGTGGGCGCCACCGGCGGTGGCGGGCACGGCGGGACGACCGCTACTCAATCTGACGTTTGCGTTGAACCACGCGGCGGGAGGTCTGGCGGTGTGGGGCTATCATGCGGTGAATCTCGCGGTGCATGTGGCGGCAGCGTGGGTGCTGTTTGGGCTCGTGCGGCGGACGCTGCGGACGCCGGTGATGCGGGGAAAATTTGGCGGCGCGACGACGGAAGTGGCGGGGGCGGTGGCGCTGCTGTGGGCGGTGCATCCGTTGCAGACGGAGTCGGTCACGTATGTCTCGCAGCGGGCGGAGTCACTCGTGGGATTATTCTATTTGCTGACGTTGTATGCGTTCGTGCGCGGGGCGGAGGCGGAGGAAGACCGTGCGGGCGAGGGAGAGAACCGAAGTGCGGGGCGCGGCTGGCGTTGGCTGGCGGTGGGAGCCTTTTTTGCGGGCGTGTTGACAAAGGAAATTGTGATCACGGCGCCGGTGGTGGCGCTGCTCTACGATGTCACTTTTCTCGCGGGATCGTGGCGCGAGGCGTGGGCGCGGCGGTGGCGGATTTACGCGGGCTGGGGTGTCGGGTGGGTGCTGCTGGGCGGGTTGATGATCGGGTCGCGGTTGCACGCACGGGGCGTGGGATTCGGTGGTGCGATGACCTGGACCGATACGGTGGCGACCTCCTGCGAGGCGGTGGCGCTTTATCTCAAACTGAGCGTCTGGCCCAGTCCACTGGTCATTGACTACGGGACGACCCCGATGCGGGGCGGGCTGATTTTGGCAGCGAGTGCGGGGGTGGTGGGCGCGGTGGTGTTCGGCACGGTGTGGGCTTGGCGAAAAGCTGCGGCGGTGGGCTTCGCGGGCGCGGCGGGGTTGATCATGCTTTCACCGACTTCGAGCGTGGTGCCCATTTTGTTTCAGCCGATTTCGGAGCATCGCATGTATCTGCCGTTGGCAGTGGTGCTGACGGTGGCTGTCGCGGGCGGATTCCGGTGGTGGGGCCGGCGTGCGCTATGGGGGGCGCTGGCGGTTGCGGCGGTTTTTGTGGTGATGACCGAACGGCGCAATCGCGACTACCGCAGCGAGGAGGCGATTTGGCGGGATACGATCGCGAAGCGTCCGGACAATTGGCGGGCACACAACGCGCTCGGAACGGAGCTTTTTCGCCAGCAGCGAATCGCGGAGGGAATCGCCGCGGTGGAGGCGGCGCTGCGGATAAATCCGCACGAGCCGAAGTTGCTTGGTAACTATGCGAACGCACTCGCGTTGCCGATGGTCGGTCGATGGCGGGAGGCGATCGCCGCGGGGGAACGGGCGGTGCAACTCGATCCCGGGGACGCGGAGGCGCGCGATGCGCTCGGGAGTGTGCTCTTAAAGGTTGGGCGTGCTGCGCAGGCGGCCGAGCAATTCGAGGCGCTTAGCCGGTTGCGACCGGAGGCTGCGGCGGTTCGCAGCAATTGGTGTGATGCACTGCGCCAAACGGGGCGTGTGGCAGAGGCAATTTTGCAGGGCGAGGCGGCGCTGCGACTGCGGCCGAATTTTCCCGAGGCGCATTGCAATCTCGGGCTCGCGTTAGTCGACAGCGGGCGGCCCGCCGAGGCGATCGCGCACTACGAGGCGGCGCTGCGCTTGCGGCCGACTTACGTGGAGGTGCTGAACAATCTCAGCGTGGTGCTGATGGACAGCGGACGATTGGAGGAGGCGCGGGTGCGCATTGAGGACGCGGTGAGGCTGAAACCGGATTACGCGGAGGCGCACAATTCGCGTGGGATTATCTTCGCCAAACTCGGACGCCTCGCGGAGGCGCGGGAGGCGTTTGAGACGGCGCTGCGAATTAAGCCGGACTACGCGGGCGCGCGCGACAACATGGGCGTGTTGCGCGCGATGGTTGAGCAGGCGGCAGGGGAAAAAAAGAACGCCCCGCGCGAATGAGGCGCGGGGCGGAGATCGCCACGGGGCGCGGGAGGGTTGGCCGAGGAACTACTTTTTCAGCGCGCGGTTAAGGGCGCTGACGATCGCCTTGATGGAGGCGAGTTCGATGTTGGTATCGATGCCTGCGCCGAAGAGCGAGTGGCCTCGTTCGGTCTTGATCTGGATGTAGCTCACGGCGCGCGCTTCGGCGCCCTGGCCGAGCGAGTGCTCGGAGTAGGAGAGGACTTGGAATTTTGGGAGCTTCGTCGTGGCGAGGGCGCGGACGAATGCGTCGATCGGGCCGTTGCCCATCGCGGTGAGCGCGTGGACGCGTTTGTCCAAATCGATCTCCGCGTGGCACGTGACAATGCTGTCGTGCTCGGTGGTCTTGAAATGGTGCAATGAGATCGGCGAAGTCCGTTCAAGATACTCGCGATGGAAAACATCATGGAGTTCCTGCGGAGTGAGCTCGGTGCCCTTAGAGTCGGCGTAATCGTTGATGATTTTGCCGATTTCTTTGTGCATGAGTTTCGGCAGGGTATAGCCGAAGTCGTTTTCGAGCACGTAGGCGACGCCGCCTTTGCCGGACTGGCTGTTGATGCGGATGATGGCCTTGTAGCTGCGGCCGAGATCGGCGGGATCGATCGGAATGTAGATGACATCCCAGGGCTCGTTGGGTTTTTGCACGGCCCACGATTTCTTGATGGCGTCCTGGTGAGAGCCACTGAAGGCAGTGAAGACCAACTCGCCGGCGTAGGGTTGGCGCGGCGGGACTTCGAGGCGCGTGCAGCGCTCGTAGACATCGCGGATGTGGTTGATGTCGGAGAAATCGAGGCCGGGGTGGACGCCGTGCGTGTAGAGGTTCAACGCGACGGTGACGATATCGAGGTTGCCGGTGCGCTCGCCGTTGCCGAAGAGCGTGCCCTCGACGCGGTCGGCGCCCGCGAGCATGGCCAACTCCGTGGCGGCGACGCCCGTGCCGCGGTCGTTGTGCGTGTGGAGCGAGACGAGCGTGCGGTCGCGGCGGGTGAGGTGGGTGCACATCCACTCGATCTGGTCGGCGTGGACGTTGGGCGTGGCGTATTCGACGGTGGCGGGGAGATTGAGGATGATCTTGTTGTCGACGGTCGGCTGCCAGACGTCGGTCACGGCCTCGCAAATCTCCAGCGCGAAATCGAGTTCGGTGCTGGTGAAACTCTCGGGCGAATATTGAAACCGCATGTGCGTGCCGGCGGCGACGAGCGGGGCGGCGTGCTGTTTCACCCAGGTCGTGCCCTGCACGGCGATGCGCTTGATGTCGTCGCGCGTGGCGTTGAACACGTGCTTCCGCTGGGCGGGCGAGGTGGAGTTGTAGAGGTGGAAGATGGCGTTTTTCGCGCCGCGGAGCGCCTCGATGCTGCGGATGATGAGTTCCTCACGGCATTGGCAGAGGACCTGGATCGCGACGTCGGAGGGAATGCGGTTTTCCTCGATGAGGCGGCGGCAGAAATCGAATTCGATCTGCGAGGCGGACGGGAAACCTACCTCGATTTCCTTGAAACCGATTTTCACGAGCAGTTCGAAATACTCGAGTTTCTCCTCGACGCTCATGGGCTGGGCGAGGGCTTGGTTGCCGTCGCGGAGATCGACGCTGCACCAGAGTGGGGCGCGATCCAAGGTGCGGTTGGGCCACTGGCGGTTGGGCAAGGCGACGGGAGGAAACGGACGATATTTGCTGACGGGAGCGGGTTGCATGGAACGGAGCTTTTGAGAGACGAGTTGAGAGAAGAGGGCCGGATAAAACCAGCTAAACTAACATCACGTCGCGGGAGGCGACGGCGGGGAGCTTCGGACTTACGCACGACCGGCCGCTGGGCGGCCTCGTCTTAGAGGTCGTGCGCGTTGGTAAGTCGAAGGGCCTGCAGCGGTGCTCGCATTTCTTGGTTTAGGTATCGACACGACGGAGCGAAAGTCAAGTGGGCCGGCGGGCGAAAAAATGCCGGAGGTGCGGTGCGGTCCGGAAGTCGATTTTCAGAGGAGAAATGGCTTTTGCCATTCTGTAACCCGATAAAACAACGCGCGTCTTGCCTGCTGTGTCCGACCTTGCCTCCATTGCAGTATGCCTGACGACGATCCGCCGTTCGATCTGGCCGGATGCCTCGATCGAGTGCGCCGGCGAGACCAAGAGGCTGCGCGCGAATTGGTCGAACACCTTCACCCGCTGGTCATTCGGATCGTGCGTTCCCATCTGCCCCGGCGCGTCGCCGAGGAGGATCTCGCGCAGGAAATTTTCCTGAAGATGTTCACTCGTCTCGCACAGTATCAAGGAGCCGTCCCGTTTCCGCACTGGGTGTCGCGGATTGCGGTGACGACGTGCATCGATCACCTGCGGGCGCAAAAACGGCGGCCGGAATTTCGCTGGGCGGATTTGTCGGAAACCGAGGCGGAGGTGCTGGACAACGTCATCACGAACGAAAACGACGTGCCGGCGAATGACGCGATGGCCGCACACGAGCTCGTCCACAAGTTGCTCAACCAGCTCAAGCCGGACGACCAAATGGTCATCCGCATGCTGGACTTGGAGCAGAAAACCATCGCCGAGATCAGTCAGATCACCGGGTGGAACCAATCGCTTATCAAAGTCCGCGCCTTCCGTGCCCGACGGAAGTTGCAGAAGCTCTTTCAAGAACTACAACGAACCGAACGCTCATGAACTCGAAACACGCCAACAGCCCTTGGAGCCGCCTCACCACCGCCGCCCGCACCGTGACAGATGATCGCGACACCGCGGCGCCATATGGGTTTGCCACGCGGATCGCGGCCCTCGCAATGGCGCAGGAGCGCCGGGTCGCCTCGCTGTTTGAGCGCTTCGCATTTCGTGCGCTCGGGGCGGCGTGCCTGCTCGCGGTCCTCAGTGCCGTGGTGAACTACTCGGTATTTACATCCGCGCCCACCGTGTCCGACGACGAGTTGACCGAAGACGATCCGGTGGCAGTCCTGCTGGACGTCTGAGCGGAATGGAAAAGCCCTGGAAAGTCATCGCGGCGTTTGTCGGCGTGTTTGTCGCCGGTTCGATCTTTGGCGGACTGCTGGCTCTGCGGTTGAGCCATGGGGACTTGGGTTCGCGCAAGATCGAGATTCCTCAAGCGCCGCCAGCGGCGGCTAGTCCCGCTCCGACCGGGACGGCGCCCAATCAACCGCCGCAAATCACGGCCGCGACTCCCCGGCCGGCTACGTCGGCCCCGGTGCCGCAGCTCCAGCTTCCTCCCGGTATGGCGGTGCAGGCTCCGCAGCTGATGCGGCGCTACGTCGACAAACTGAATCTCACGACAGAGCAGAAGGAGCGCATCAACCCCCTGATCCAACGTGCGGCGTCCGATCTTCGCCGCCAGCAACAGACGAATTTGCGCGAGACCGGCATTATTTTTCAGCACTTGCAGGAAGACATTTCGAAAGAGCTGACGCCGGCCCAACGCACGCGCCTCGAAGAAATGGCCGTGAAACAACGGCAGATTATCGAGACCCGCGAAAAACAGCAGCTGGAGCTGACCAAGCAGGAAAAGCTGCGCGCCCAACAGGGACAAAAAAATCCGGGCAAAGACGGCGCCAAGGCGAAGAACGCCAACGGCAAACCGCCGGAAGACGGAAACTGAATTAGGTGTTGCGCACGCGGTCGGGCACCGCATGGTTCGCGCCGGCCAGGTGCCATGCATGAGCAGGCGCGTGAACTCCGCCAGGACCGGAAGGTAGCAACGGTAACGACGTTCTCTCAGTGCCGTGGAGTGCCTGGCCACTTTTATTTCCCGCGGCTCGATTTTGGTTTTCGATTTTCGAGTTTGGCGTTCTAGCTAAGGCCTCGTGTCTACCACCGGTTATCAAGTCATTGCCCGCAAGTGGCGTCCGCAGACGTTTGCCGACGTCGTCGGGCAGGATCACGTGGTGCGGACGCTGACCAATGCGATTAACCGCGGACGAATCGCCCACGCCTATCTGTTCGTGGGCCCGCGCGGAACCGGCAAGACCTCGACCGCGCGCATTTTCGCGAAGGCGCTCAATTGCACCGGTGGGCCGAAAGCGGATTTCGACGTGAACGATCCGGCCTGCGTCTCGATCGCCGAGGGTTCGCATCTCGATGTCGTCGAGATCGACGGTGCTTCGAACAACGGCGTCGATCAGGTGCGCGATCTCCGCGACACCGTGCGCTACGCGCCCGCACAGGGGAAATTCAAAATCTACATCATCGACGAGGTGCACATGCTCTCGGCCCAGGCGTTCAATGCGCTGCTGAAAACGCTCGAGGAGCCGCCGGCGCACGTGAAGTTCGTGTTTGCCACGACCGATCCGCAGAAGGTGCTGCCGACGATCATCTCACGCTGCCAACGCTTCGACCTGAAACCGATCCCGAGCGATCTCATCATCGAGCGGCTGAAGAAGATCGCGGTCGACGAGAAGATCAGGGTGACGGACGCGGCGTTGGCGTGTATCGCGCGTATGGCGGACGGCGGCATGCGCGATGCGCAATCGATTTTTGACCAGATGATTTCGTTCTGTGGCGCGGAGATTTCCGAGCCCGATGTGCTCGATGTTTACGGGTTGGTCGCGGCGGAGAAAATTGCGGCGCTGGCCGCGGCGTTGGCGGCGGGCGATCACCAGAAGCTGGTGGCGATCGTGGACGATTGCGACGCGGCGGGACGCGACTTGGTGCGCCTGTTGGTCGATTTGCAGGCGCTCGTGCGCACGGCGCTGCTCGATGCGATTGCGAAGGGTGGGCGGAGCGACGCGCTCGGCGGCGTCGCGATGACGACGGAGCAGATCACCCGAATGCTGGACGGCCTGAGGGATGGCGAGGGGAGCGTGAAGCTCGGGCTCGCGGAAAAAATCAACTTTGAGGTCACGCTGCTGAAAGCGGTCGAGGCTAGCCGGTCGCGCGCAATCGATTCCCTGATCAAGGAGCTGACGGCGCTCGCGGAAGAATCGCCGGCGATGGCACCGGCCGACGACAGCGAAAAAAAAAAGGCCTGATTGATCGGCTGGAGGCGCGCCTCGCGGCGGCATTGGCGGCCGAGGGGCATGGTCGGGTAGTTGTTGCGACGGTCGAAGCGGCCGACAAACCGGCTGCGTCCATTGATGAGATGTCCGAAGCGGTGGGCGCTATTTCGGCTCCGGCCGTGGAGAACGGCGCCAACGTGTGGCCGGACGAGAATGCCGAGGCGGCGTTTATCGCCGAAGCGCGGCAACGCGGGGAACCGGTTGCGGCTACCGCTGCGACCGTCGCGCTGGCCGAGGAGAAGGAAGATGACAAAAAGGCTCTGCCGGCACTGGCGGAGTTGGTGCAGCGACTTTCGCCGCAGGTGCGCGAGACACTCGATGATTTGTTCCGCGTGAAATTTACGACGGTGCGCCGCGTGCCGAAGAAATTTCTGAAGGCGCCGGGCGCCTGAGGCCGCGGGCCAAGTTATTCTTTCCAGACCGGACCGATTTCTCGTCGGTTTTCGATGCTGCGGGCGTAGAGATAGCCCTCGACAGGAAGTTCGGCAAACGGAGCGGCCAGCGGGATGCGTTCTCGGCGATACATCCCTTCGTCCAAACCCTCCAGCGCATCGAGCCGACGCAGAGCGGCCGCGTCGACCGACCAGATTTCGCCAGACACGCCGGTCGAATCATCTGGTTTTGTGACCAAGCCGGGGAAACCGCCGAGGGCGTAGAGCGTGAAGCCGGGTGCGGTCGTGGCTTCGCCGATGAATTTTTGGCCGGCGAGAAAGTGATGATTGGAGCAGGCGCGCTTCAGCGTGCCGTAGACGAAGATGAATTTCTCGGTGCTCATGCGGGGTGGAAGGTGGGGCGCCTCGGTGGGGAGGCCGCTACGAAATTTCGATCACAACAGCCGTGGTGTTGTCACGTCCAGACGCGCGCACGGCGTCTTCGACGAGACGTTGGGCGGCGGTTTCGTGGGCGCGCTCGGTGGTTGGCTGGCGAATGAGATCATCGATTTGGCGGTCCCAAAGACCGTCGATCAGGCCGTCCGAACAAATCAGAAAACGATCTCCCGGGCAGTGGTCGACGGCGCCGATGTGCGGGTCGATAAACTGGTTGCCGGCGCCGAGCGCTTGATTGAGGGCGTTTCTTCCGGGGTGTTCGCGGGCTTGGCGCTCGTTGAGTTCGCCTTTGCGGCGGAGCCACCCGACGTAGGAATGGTCGTGGGTTACTTGGCGGATGCCACCGGCTTTCGGCAAAACGTAGATGCGGCTGTCGCCGATGTGCGCGAAGTAGAACCATTCGGGGGTCAGCCAGCCGAGGCTGAGCGTCGCGCCCATGCCGGCGCATTCTTCGTAGGAGCGACCGAGTTGGACGAGGTCCGCGTGAATCGCAGAAAACAATTCGGCCAAGATATCGCTGAACCCGCTGGCCAATCCGGTGGCCGACAGCCGAAAGCCGCGCGGGAGGAGCCGGGTGATCCGATCGATGGCGATGCGGCTGGCAAATTCGCCGGATTTGGCGCCGCCCATGCCATCGCTCACGGCGAAGACAAAGTCTGATCCGGTGAGCGAGGCTTGTCCGGTTTTTCCGAGGTAACGCACTTCATGCCCGTCGAAGGTGAGGGCGAGAAAGGTGTCTTCGTTGTTCTTGCGGACGCGGCCGACGTGCGTGAGGCCGGACCAACCGACGACCGTCGACAAGGGGCGCGGTTCCGGTGGCGGTGCGTCGGCAGGGGGCGGGTTCATGCGGGCGTCAACCGGACGGCTTCAACGATACTACACCGCTGCCTCCTTCGAGCAGGGTCGCGAATTCGAAGTCGATCACACAAAAGCGGCCGTCGGCGATGCGGTAGGTGATATTGCGCAGTTCGCGATCCTCGTGGCGCACGCCGTATTTTTCGAGCTCGGCGAAAATTTCGACCTGACGTTCCGGGTTCATGTGGTCGACGCGGGTGCCGCAATTGGTCGTGACCATTTTTAGCTCGGCAGGCTCCACTTCGAGCAGCCGGGGAACGAACGTGCAGCCGCGCTCCTCGAGGTGCCGGAGCACGCGGACCTCGTGCTCAAAACGTTCGCGTGCCTGGTGGCCGCGGAAGATTTTGTGCACCCGTCCGTCGTAGCCGATGCGCACGAGCGCACGGGCGGTGTCTTTCATTTCTCGCATGGTGCTGGTTTCGGGCAGGGTTTGGCCGGCGCAGGGTGCTGGCAAGCGCGTCTTGCGCAAAATTCCGGCGTTCGGAGCAAAGATTCGTCACGAATGCCGTTGATGCTCCAAAAAATTGTCATGAATAAAACTTCTGATTGCCTCTGGCATATAAGGTGCTGATTTCTGGCGCGAGTTTTCGCCACGAATCCGGGGCAAATTCTCGCGTTTCCTCCATCCAAAAACCTCAGTCCATCGGTTTCGCACCCATCCAAATTATGGCCAAATACAAACTGGAATACATCTGGCTCGACGGCTACACGCCTCTCGCCAACCTGCGCAGCAAGACTCAAATCAAGGACTTCGCCAGCTTCCCGAAGCTCGAAGAACTTCCCGCTTGGGGTTTCGACGGCAGCTCGACCCAGCAGGCCGAAGGCAAGAGTTCGGACATCGTGCTGAAGCCGGTGGCGGTCTTCCCTGACAGCACCCGCAAGAACGGCGTGCTCGTGATGTGCGAATGTTACCAGCACACCGGTGTGGCGAGCCCGTCCAACTCGCGTGCGACGATCCCGGATGATCCGGATACCTGGTTCGGTTTCGAGCAGGAGTATTTCTTCTACAAGGATGGCCGTCCGCTCGGTTTCCCCGAGGGTGGTTATCCCGCTCCGCAGGGTCCCTACTACACCGGCGTCGGCTACAAAAACGTCGGATGTGTGGCCCGCGAAATCGTCGAGAAGCACATCGATATCTGCCTCGATGCCGGTATCAACCTTGAGGGCATCAATGCGGAAGTCGCCAAAGGACAGTGGGAATTCCAGATCTTCGGCAAAGGCTCGAAGAGCGCCGCCGACCAAATGTGGGTCGCCCGCTACATCTTGGCCCGCCTCTGCGAAGCCTACGGCATCGACATCGAATGGCGCTGCAAGCCGATCCTTGGGCCGTTCAATTCCGCTCTCGACTGGAATGGCTCCGGCATGCACTCGAACTTCTCCACGAAGTTCATGCGCGAAGTCGGCGGCAAAGCTTACTTCGAAAAACTCATGGCTGCCTTCAGCGCCAACTGCAACGAGCACATTGCCGTTTACGGACCTGAAAATCACCTCCGTCTCACCGGCCTGCACGAGACGCAGTCGATCGACAAGTTCTCCTACGGTGTCGCCGATCGCGGTGCTTCCGTCCGCGTCCCCCACAGCTTCGTCAACAACGGCTACAAGGGCTACCTCGAAGACCGCCGTCCGAATTCCGCCGCCGACCCGTATTTGGTCGCCGGTCGTATTCTCAAGACGATCCAGTCGGTCCCGACCACGTAATCGGGCTCAGGCCTGAGCAACGTTTTCCCGCTACGGCGCCATCCCTTTGGGGGTGGCGCCGTTTTTTCTGGGAGAGGAAGCGTCCGACCAACAAGGTGGCGCGACGTGGGCTGGAACGCCCGCGGCCTTCACGATGTTTACCCACCCGCCACCTCTACGCGCCTCCGTTTGGGAGTGGGTGCAAGCCGTGCTCCTCGCGGTGAACCTCGCGTGGACGACGCTGTGTCTTGGTGGCTACCGCGCGGAAACGATGGTGGTAACGGTCGCGCTGAACGCGGCGATGCTCGGCGGGCATTTCGCGGCGAGAGCGTTTGCCTCACAGCCTTTGCGGCGGTGGCACATGGCGGGGTGGTTTTTTGTTCCCTTTCTCGTGTATGCGGCGGCCAATGTGATGTGGGTCACGCCCGTGCGATGGTTGGGTTGGCACGATTGGCTCGGGTGGGCGCAGATGATCGCGGTGTTTTGGGTGGTGCTGAACGACGCGCGTGCGCCCGCGATCCGCAGGTTGCTTTTCGGTATGTTGATCGCCCTGGCGGTGGTCGGGGTGGCGATGGCGTGCTACCAGCGCTTCGTGGACCCGGCGTGGGGTATGTTGGGTGATGCGCGTCTGGAGCAATTTCTCGGACGTCCCAGCGGTTCCTTTTCTGTGCCGAACAGTTTCGCGGGCTTCCTGATTTTGCTTTTTCCCGCGGTCACGTTGCCTCTCTGGAAACGTGGCGCCTCGGCGGTGGAGCGGGTTTTCGCGGGCTATCTTGCCGGCGTTTTACTGCTTGGGCTCGGTCTCACGGTTAGCCGGGGTGCGTGGCTGGGGCTCCTCGTGGCGTTGGCGGTCTGGCCGTGGTTGGCGATGAGACGGCGGCTAAGCAAACGCATCGCGATCTCGGTGGCGGTGGCCGTGCTGGGGTTGGTGGCGCTCGGCAGTGTTTACGCCAACGTGCCCCAGGCACGCGAGCGGCTCGACGTTTTGTGGCGGGACCGCGGTGAGGTCAGCCGCCCCGGGATGTGGCGCGCGGCATGGCTGACGTTTCGCGACCATCCATGGTGGGGGAGCGGGGCGGGGAGCTACGCTGTGATGTTCGAAAAATATCGGCCGGAGAATGAACAAAAGCACCCCCAGTGGGCGCATAACGACTACCTGAATACGCTGAGCGATTATGGATCTGCCGGCTTTGCGCTGTTCTTTGGCGCCTGCGGTGTGGCGGCTTGGCGCGGCAGTCGGTCGCGGAGCGGTCTCCACCGGAAAGAGATCATGTCCCGCGATAGTTGGGTAGACTCGGCCAACTTCTCGACAGCGGCGGCGGTAGGATTGATTGCGTTCGGCCTGCACTTGGCGGTCGATTTTCATCTCAAAATTCCGGCGCTGGCGATGGGCGCGGCGACGATGGCCGGCTTGGCCCTGGGGCGGATGGAGGGGCCGGGTGCTTGGGCAGGCGAGGCGGCGCGTGAATCCCGGATACCCAAAATGACTAAGGGACTCAGCTTGGCGGGCGCGATTTCGGTCGTGCTCGTCGGTGCGGTTTGGGTCGTGCCGCGTTACCACGCGGAGAGTATCCGCCGCGCCGCACGGTTGCGGATCGACGGATTGGCCGGTGGAAAATCTACACCCGCCGAGCGCGGCGTGGTGCTGCGAGCCGTCGTGGCCGACCTCACGCGGGCATTGGCCGTCGACGCGGCGAACCCGCAAACATGGGCCGATCGAGCCTATGCGGTGTCGGCACTCGGACATGACGAGGTGTCGCAACGAAAAACGCACGGTGAGGCGGTGGAGGGAGATGCCCGGAGGGTTCTCGCGCTGACCAACGCAAAAGCGGAATATTGGATACGGCTTGGCGTGGGATTGGACCTGCAAGGGCGCTGGGGGGAGGCGGGGGTAGCTTTTTCAGAGGCGTTGGTCCGAGCCCCGGCAAGTGCGACGACGTGGTATTACCACGCCTACCATTTCGCGCTGAACCCGGTCACGCTACCGCTCGCCCGCTCGGCCATTGCGACCAGCTTGCGTCTTGACCCCTATCATCCCGAAGCCGACATTCTGCGCCGGAACTTGGCGGACCGCCGCTAGGTGTCGTCTACCCGCCCACCATGCACACCAAGCTCTCGTCGTGGCTCTCGCTGATCGCCTTGCTCGCGCTCTTCACTTGGGACGTTGCTGCCCAGACGCCAACGACTCCCGCCGCTGGCGCGACCACACAGATGCCCGGCACAATTAAAATTGCCCGCAAAGTGGGCAAAGTGACGGCGCAGAATACGGCGACCGGCACGATAATTGATTTGGAGAACGGGACTGAAATCACCCAAGGGAACATCGTGCGAACCGACGTGGGTTCGAGCGTCGTGCTGTTGTTCTCGAGCGGTGCTTCGATCAACCTGGCTTTCTCGTCCGAACTGAACATCGAGACCTTCACGCAAAACGCGTTCGATGGAAATTACGAGCCGTCCAAGAGCGAAGATGAGCCGAGTGTCTCGACTACGAATATCAACCTCACCAAGGGTGAACTCGTCGGTAACGTGAAGAAACTAAAACGCGGCGGCGCCGTGGAGTCGAAATTTACAGTCGGCACGCCAGTCGGCGCCGCCGGTATTCGCGGAACGACCTTCAAGATCACCTACCGGCCGACCGGAGATGGTCGGTTCACGTTTTCGCTGACCACGGTGGAGGGCAATGTGGCGCTCGCCGTGGGCACCGTGAATGCACCGCCAACGGCGGTCATGACGAATCAGGAAGTGGTGCTGAACAACGTCGAAGTAAATGCCGCGACGAATCAGGTCACGGCCACTACGTCGACGGGGCAGACTGTTGCGATCACGGCGCCGCCGCCGGTGGTCGACGCTCCGGTCGGAACCGTTGCGCAGGTAACGGCGGTAGCCACCCAGCTCGCGCAAGCTGTGATCAACGTGGTGTTCGTCGCACCTACGCCGCCTCCGGTAACGCCCGCTCCAACGCCGACACCTACGCCGACACCTCCTCCGGAGGAAAAGAAGGAGACCCCGCCACCGCCGCCCGCGCCGCCGACAGTTACGCCACAGCCGCAGATCACGAATCCGCTTTAGCGCAGCAATCGGTTGACGCGGAATGAGCACCCGTTTTGCAGCACGGGTTTCGGCAGTGGGGAAAAAGTGGCGGGCTGACTTCTTCCTTCCGTTCGACCCGCTCCCGCCTAGCTTCTCTCGTCGTGGCTGCCCCCCCAAAGAAAACCAAGCTCCCGTGGATACGTTGGGTGGTGCTGTTGGCGATTCCGGTTTTGTGGAGCGTGCTGAGTCATTTGGAGCTGCTCGAATTCTTCGAGAACCGCACGATCGACTGGCGCTTTCAAAAGCGCGGCGAACTCGAGGCGCCGATCAAGATCGTCTACGTGGATATCGATTCGCGCAGCATCAGCGATTTTGGCAACTGGCCGTGGACGCGACATCCGATAGCCGCGGTCACGGATGCGCTGATCACGCACGGCGGGGCCAAAGCCGTAGGGGTTGATATCGTTTTTTCACCCGAGGGGAAAGCCGAGTCCGCGGATCGGACGCGGTTGCGTGCGGGCGATCTCGAGTTGGAGCGATTTGTCTTCAAAGATCCGCCGGCCGTTCCGCCGCCCGTGGTGTTTGCCTCGTCGTTTTCAGCGGCGGAGTTTAGATCGGACGACGGCAAGTTGACGAAGCGGGGTTTGCCTCTGGTCGAATCCGATCCGCGTCCGCGATCGGCGATCGAACCTCCGGAAGTGACCTCGATCGAGACGCAGGGCCATGCAGGGCTAAAGGGCCGGGCGAGTCGCGTGCCGCCCTATCTCGGTCTGATCGATACGCTCGACGGGGGCACGCGCACGATTGCCACATGGGCGCCGACCAGCACGCGCGAGTTCCATCACATGGCGATCGAACTGGCGCGGCTCTATTGGGACCTGCCCGCCGACGGGGTGAAAATTGTTCGAAACCGCCTCGTGTTTACGAAAACCGATGGCACCGAACAGGCGAGTATTCCGCTCAGGAACGGACAATTGGTTGATGTGAACTGGTTCTCTAAGTGGGATTCCGATCTGAACCCGCGCGAGAGTTTTTCCGTCGTCTACCAATATGCGATGTTTCTGCGCTCGAAGGATGCGAAGGAACGCAAGACGGGGCAGGAATATTTCGCCCAAGACGATTGGAAAAACGCGGTCGTGCTCATCGGCCCGGTCGATCCGCTGTTACAGGATTTGGCGAGCACGCCGTTGGACGAGGTGCCGGTGCCGAAAGTCGGCGTGCACGGCAATCTGCTCAAGACCATCGTCACGGGGATCTACCTCCAACGCCTGCCGCCGTGGGCGACGCATGCGGTCGTGTTTACGCTCACGGTTCTGATCAGCGCCTTCGCAGCCGCCGGTGGCGCGAGGGGGGCGCGGACGAAGCTCACGGCGGCGTTGCTGCTGACGGCTTACATTTGGCTCTCATTCGAGCTGTTCAAGAACCACCATTTGATTTTGCCGCTGGCGGCGCCAATCGGGTCGATCTTTACGACGAGTTTCGCGGCGATCATCTGGCAATTGATCGAGGAGGAAAAACAAAAGGGGCGCATCCAAGGAATGTTTGGCGCCTACCTCTCGCCGGAGTTGGTCAGCAAGATGGTAGACTCGGGCGACGATCCGCAGCTCGGCGGGCACGACTCGGAAATCACGGCGTATTTTTCCGATATCCAGAATTTTTCCACGTTCTCGGAGAAGCTCGGTTCGGGGCCGCTCGTCGAGCTGATGAACGAATATCTCACGGCGTGCACCGACATCGTGCAGGCGCAGGGCGGCACGCTCGACAAGTATATCGGCGATGCCGTCGTGGCCATGTTCGGCGCTCCGATTCCGCTGCCTGATCACGCTTATCGGGCGTGTGTTGCCACGCAGCTCGTCCACCGGAAGTTGGCGGAGTTGCGCGTCAAGTGGCAAAGCGAAGGCGAGAAGTGGCCGGAGGTCGTGTGGAAAATGCAGACGCGCGTCGGGCTCAACACCGGCGTGTGCATGATCGGCAACATGGGCAGCACCAGCCGGTTTAATTACACGATGATGGGCGACAATGTGAACCTCGCGGCGCGTATGGAATCGGGCGCGAAGATTTGGGGGGCCTACACCATGTGCTCCGAGGCGACGAAGCTTGCCTGCGAGAAACACGGCGGTGACCGCGTGGTGTTTCGCTCGCTCGGGCGGATCGTGGTGAAGGGACGTTCCACGGCGGTGCCGATTTACGAAATCGTCGGGTTGAAAGAGTTTGTGACCGCGGAGACGCGCGAGTGCATCGCGCTGTTCGAACAGGGCCTCGTAAAATATTACGCCCGCGAGTGGGAGGCGGCGCTCGCGTTGTTTGCGCGCAGTCGGGAGTTGGAGCCGAATGTGCCGGGCAAAACGCCGGGAGTGGTGAGCAACCCTTCGCTGGTTTATTTGGGGCGGGTCGTGCCCGAGGCGATGGAAGATCCGCCGGAGGCGGGTTGGGATGGGCGCTACGTGATGAAGGAAAAGTGAGTCGCGCCGGGGCGATCTGGTAGCACCTCGCCAGAGCTACTTTTTTGTCGGGTCCCAGCCGTCGTTGCCGCCGAGGACCAATTGCGGAGTGAGCGCGCGGGCTTCCGCCTCCGAGAGAGGCTTGGCCCAGTTGACGCGGGCGGCGGGATTTGCTCCGGGGCCGGTGCTGCCGAATTCGGAATAGCGGGAAACTTTTTCGGCGTAGGGTTTTTTCCAGTTGTCCCAGCCTTCGGGGCGCACGTTGGCGGACATTTCGGTGAAGATAAAAATGGTCTGCGCGTAATCGCGCCAAGGGCGGCCGAGGTAGGTTTTCACATCCGGAGATTCGCCCGTGATTTTGCAGTGACGGAAAACGTAGCCGTGCGGAGAGAAATCGGGCGTGGAGGCAGCGGTGAGGTAGCCGCCGAGGAGGGCGTGAATCGTGCAGCGTTCGAAATAGGCGGTGGCGCCGCCGAAGATGAAGTCGGTCGAGCCGGCGATGAAGCAATCTTCGAAGTAGTGGCGGCCGCGGTTGACGAGCAGTGTGTCTTGATAGCCGAGGAAGCGGCAGCGGCGAAAGGTGGCGCGGTCACCGTCGACGCGGATGGCGAGGGCTTGGCCTTTCTTGGGGCCGGCGGTGTTGGCGATGGTGAGGTTCTCGATGGTGAAATCGTCGGCATCGAGGATCACCGTGGGCGTGCGGAAAGTGGCGATGGGTTTGCCGTCGGGAGCGGGGTAGTCGTTGTAGAGATCAAAGGTGATGACGGTTTTCTCGGCGTCTTCGCCGACGAGGGAGATGAAGCGTTTTTCGCGCTGGATGTAGATGATTTCACGATACGTGCCGGCTTTGACGAAAATCGTCCAGCGGCCGGCGGCGGCGTGGGTGAATTGGGGCGCGGCGTCGATGGCGGCGCGGACGGTGGTGTATTGCCCGGTGCCGTCGGCGGCGACGATGGCGTCAGGTTTGCGCGCGGTGTCGGCGGCGGTGAGGCGGAGCGCGGCGACGACAAAGAGAGCGAGCAGGCGGAGGCAGGGGAGACTGAGCATGAGAAGGCAGCTTAAGGGGCGAATGTTTGGCGGAGCCAGGCGATCATCGCGGGTTTGTAGGATACATCGATTTTTTCCCAGGCCATGAGCGAGTGCGGAGCATTGGGGATGACGATCAGGTCGGCGCGGATGCCGTTGGCTTTGAGTTTGGCGAGGAAGGCCTCGGTCATCGAGAACGCGACGGTTTTGTCGGCGTCGCCGTGGATGAGGAGAAAAGGAGGGGATGTGCGCGAGACATGGTTGATGGGCGACGCGGCGCGGAGTATGGGGAGGGAGGTGGCGTTGGGCTCTTTGGGTTGCACGAAGAGGCGTTGGAGCGAGGTGCTGAGGCCGCCGCGGTTCTTGGCGTCTTGCTCAAGATCGGTAACGGGTGCGAAGCCGACGACGGCTTGGACACGGGTGGTGTCGTCGGCGACGACTGCGGCGTGGCACGCGAGGTGCCCGCCGGCGGAATGGCCGAAGAGGGCGATACGGCGAGGGTCGCCTTTGAAGTCGCGCGCGTGGGCTTTGACCCAGCGAATCGCAGTCTGCACGTCTTCGAGGCAGGCGGGCCACGGTTGTAGCGTGGACGGACGATAGTTGATGGAAAACCAGGTGAACTTCGCGTCGGTGAGCGGGGCGAACCATGGGGTGATATCGGCGCCGTTGCCGGGGACGTTGCTGCCGGACTTGTCGCCACTGTCCCAGCCACCGCCGTGAATCAAGATGGCGATGGGGTAGGGGCCGGCGCCGTCGGGAATGGAAGCGTCGAGGAGGAGCGCAGTGTTGCTGGCGCGGCCGTATTCGATGTCGCGGCGGAGTTCAGCGGCGAAGGAGGTGGTTGCGAAGAGAAATAGGGCGAAAGCAATGGAGCGAACGGATGGGTCGAAGGGGCGGGGGCTCATGGTTAGGTAGATGAGGAACGGCAGTGGAGCGGGCAAGCGGGGCGATGCCGGACGGTCGGGCTGAGCAGACACGAAAAAGCCCGGAGGGTGGCTCCGGGCTGGTGAGGGGATCTGAGGCTCGGCAGGGCGGGTCGGAGACCTCGCCCTACTTTATTTCAGAATCATGTCCTTCACGGTCTTGCCGGCGGGAATCATCGGGAGCACGTGCTCGGTGTAGGGCACGATGATGTCGAGGACGTAGGGGCCGTCGTGGTCGAGCATTTCCTGGATGGCGGCTTTGAGTTCGCTCTTCTTGTGAACCCGGCGGCCTTTGACGCCGAAGCCCTCGGCGATTTTCACAAAGTCGGGATACAGGCCGTCGAGGTTTTCGGGGCCGCCGACATTGGTCTCGTCACCGAGAATGGTGTTGCCGCGGACGCTGCCGTAGAAGCGGTCTTCCCATTGGACGACCATGCCGAGGTGCTGGTTGTTCAGGATCATCGCTTTGGCGGCGATCTTTTCGATCTTCGCGGTGGCGAGTTCCTGGATGTTCATGACAAACGAGCCGTCGCCGTCGATGTCGATGACCTGCTTGTCAGGGCAAGCGACTTTGGCGCCGAGTGCCGCAGGATAACCGAAGCCCATGGCACCGAGGCCGAGCGAGCTGATGTAGCGGCGCGGTTCGTTGAAGCGGTAGAACTGCGCGGCCCACATCTGGTGCTGGCCGACGCCGGTGCAAATGATGGCATCGCCCTTGGTGAGCTCGTAGAGAGCAGCCACGGCTTCCTGTGGGATGATGTGTTTGCTTTCCTCGTAGCGGAAGGGCTCGGATTTTTTCCACTGGGCGATCTGAGCGTGCCACGCCGATGTGTCGGGGGGCGTGAACTTGTGAGCGGCGACAAGCTCGTTGAGACGAACAAGGGCAGGCTTGATATCGCTGACGATGGGGAGCACGACGCGCTTGTTTTTGTTGTGCTCGGAGGCGTCGATATCGACGTGGACGATCTTGGCGTTGGTCGCGAACTTGCTCGTGTCGCCGGTGATGCGGTCATCGAAACGCGCGCCGAAACAGAGGAGAAGGTCGCATTGGTCGACGGCCCAGTTGCCGTAGGCGGCACCGTGCATGCCGAACCATTGCATGGAAAGCGGGTGCGTCTCAGGGAAACCGCCGACGCCCATCAGCGTGGTGGCGACGGGGATATTGGTTTTCTCGGCGAAGGTTTTGAGGTCCGCGTGCGCTTCGGCCGAGATAATACCTCCGCCGGTGTAGAGGACGGGGCGTTTCGCCTCGGAGATGAGCGCGAGCACTTTCTTCAATTGCTCGTCGGGTGCGTTGAAGGTGGCGGTGGCGTAGCTGCTGCGGAACTCGACGGACGGCGGGAACACCGGTTGGAATTTCGCCTGTTGAACATCTTTCGGAATGTCGATGACGACGGGACCGGGGCGGCCGCTGCGCGCGAGATAGAACGCTTCTTTGAAGATCTTCGGGAGATCGTGAACGTTCATCACGAGGTAGGAATGCTTCACGATCGGCAGGGTCATGCCGTAGAAGTCGGTCTCCTGAAACGCCATCTTGCCGATGTATTTCGAAAACACCTGGCCGGTGATCGCGACGAGCGGGATCGAGTCCATGAACGCGTCGGCAATGGCGGAAACCAAATTGGTGGCACCGGGGCCGGAGGTGGCCATGCACACGCCGACTTTGCCTGTCGCGCGGGCGTAGCCCTCGGCGGCAAACGAACCGCCCTGCTCGTGGCGGGGTAGGATCGTGCGGATCTTGTCGGTGCGAGCGAGGGATTGGTGGAGCTCCTGTGAAGCGCCGCCCGGATAGGCGAAGATGACATCGACACCCTCACGGATGAGGCACTCGACGACGGCGTCGGAGCCCTTCATTTCGCGGCCGATCTCGGCCTGAGGAAACGCAGCGGGGGAGGTGGTGTCTTTTTTCATGTCGATGGGCTCCAAAGATAGAGCTGCCCATCACAAGGGAGCGCCGGGGCGGGAGGCAAGCCTAGGGATGCACGGGATTTGGGCTGGCGCTCGGAGCCGGTGTTCGCAGGGTGACGACCGTGTTAAAACTGCTTTTCATCGGTGATATCGTGGGTCGGCCCGGCAGGGATATTTTGGCGGAGAAACTGGCGCGGGTGCGGAGCGAGCACAGTATCGATTTTGTGATCGCCAATGGCGAGAACGCGGCGGCCGGGGCGGGCATTACCGGCTCGATCGCCAAGTCGATCCTCGGCTGCGGGGTCGATGCCATTACACTGGGCGACCACGTGTGGGACCAGCGCGGCTGGGAAAACGAAATCGGGCAGATCGAAAACGTGTGCCGCCCCGCGAATCTCCCGAAATCAAATCCCGGCTGGGATCACCTCATCATTGAGAAGCGCGGATTCCGGGTGGCGGTTTTCACGGTGCTGGGGCGGACCTTTATGGGAATAAAGGCCGATTGTCCCTTTCTCTGTGCGGACCGCATGGTCGAGCAGCTCAAGGGGCAGGCCGACGCGATCATTGTCGAAATCCATGGCGAGGCGACGTCGGAGAAAATTGCGCTCGGATGGCACCTCGACGGGCGAGTGACCGCGGTGCTCGGCACACACACGCATGTGCCGACGGCCGACGCATGTGTGTTGCCGCGCGGCACGGCGTTTATGTGCGATGTGGGTATGACGGGCCCCTATGCAGGCGTGCTCGGCCGCGAAGTGGCGCCGGTGGTCGCCAAGTTCATCGACGGAATGCCGCGGCGCTTCGAGGTGGCGACCGAGGACGTGCGGATATCGGCGGCGATGATCGAAATTAGCGCGTCGATGGCGCACGCGCAGAAGATCGAGTTGCTGACAGTGCGACGGTGAACTCGGCGGCGGGGGAAGGCCTCGCAATACGCCAAGCTCAGCTGCGGACGACCCCGGCTTCTTCGAAAACGCCAAGGTGGCGATAGCGATCGTAACGCGTATCGAGGAGCTTGTCGGTCTCCAGTGCGCGCAGATCGTTGAGGTGCTTGTGCAGCGAATACTTGAGAGCGGCGGCCGCGTGGGCCGGGTCGTTGTGGGCTCCGCCGGACGGCTCCGGCACGATTTCGTCGACCACACCCAGTTTCTCGAGGTGATCGGCGCTGACCTTGAGGGCTTCGGCGGCGATCGATGCTTTCGCGCCGTCTTTCCAGAGGATGGCTGCGCAGCCTTCCGGCGAGATCACCGAGTAGTAGCTGTTTTCGAAAATGAGGACACGGTCGGTGACGCCGATGCCGAGGGCACCGCCGGAGCCGCCTTCGCCGACGACGACCGAGATGGTCGGGGTGCGCAGCATCGCCATTTCGCGAAGGTTGACGGCGATGGCTTCGGAGACGTGGCGCGCTTCGGATTCGATGCCGGGGAATGCTCCGGGGGTATCGATGAATGTAATGACGGGCAGGCTGAACTTCTCGGCCATTTTCATCAGGCGGAGCGCTTTTCGGTAACCTTCGGGTTGGGCCATGCCAAAATTGCGAAGGATGCGTTCCTTGGGGTCGCGACCCTTCTGTTGCGCGATGATCATCACGGCATCGCCGTTGAAAAATGCAGTGCCACCGATGAGAGCTTGGTCGTCCTTGAATTGGCGGTCGCCGTGGAGTTCCTGGAAGCCCTCGCAGATCGCGTTGACGTAATCGAGCGCGTAGGGGCGTTTCGGGTGGCGGGCGATTTGGACTTTTTGCCAGGGAGTCAGGTTCGAGTAGATATCGCGGCGGGTGGCCTCGATCTTCGCTTCGATGCCGCGAATTTCCTTCGAGAGATCGACACTGGTCTCAATCGATTGCTGACGCAGTTCATCGAGCTGCTTCGTGAGCTCACGAAGCGGCTTCTCAAACTCCAACACGTAGGCCGGGGTTTCCATAGGGCGCGGAAATTACGGGTTCGCCGTGAACGCTGTCAACGGGCCTCAACGCAAGCCGCCTGCGTCCGGAGCGGGCGGGTTTTTGAGCTGTTCTTTCCAGTCGGCGATTTTGGCCTGGGCTCCGAAATGTTCGGCGCGGGCTTTGTCGCCGCGCTCCATCCAGATACGCGAAAGCGTGGTATTGATGAAGAGGTCGGAGCGGCGCAGCGCGTGCCCGCGTTCGGCGGCGGCGAGGGCGGCGTCGAGACGCCGGAGCGAAAAATTGACCTCGGCGAGGGCGTGCCAGGCTTCGAACGAGGCGGGGACGGCGACGGTCGCGCGTTGGAGCTTTTCGATCGCGGTCTCGGCGTCCCCGAGCGCGAAATCGGCGGTCGCGTCCTCGATGAGTGTCTGCAGTTCGTCTTCGGTCATGGTTGGGCCGGCAGTGTGCGACGGGTTTTGAAAAAAGAAAGGACGGCCTTTGCGGGGCCGTCCGGGAAATGTCGGGGGCAGGGACCGAATTATTTCTTCAGAACGCCTTCGATGCCGATGTTAATCGCGACGTCGTCGCCGAGAACCTTGCCGAGCATGGGGGGACCGGCGAGGCCGAAGTCGGACTTTTTGATGCCGCTGGTGATTTCCCAGCCGGAAACCTGCGCGCCACCCATGCCTTCGCCGAAACCGAGGAGCTTTACTTTGAGGACGACAGGCTTGGTGACATCCTTGATCGTGAGATTACCGGTGACGTCGAAAGCGTCTTCACCGGTTTTCTTCCACGCGGTGCTCTTGAACTTCATCGTCGGAAATTTTGCGAAATCGAAGAAGTCGGGCGCCTTGAGGTGGTTGTTGCGCTTTTCGTCGGCGGTATTGACGGAGCCGACGTCGATGGTCGCTTCGACGGAGCTCTTTTCGAGATTGGCGCGGTCGACCGAGATTGAGCCGGAGACAGTCGAAAAGCTGCCGGTGAATTTCGAGACGAGGTGGCGCAGGCTGAACTGCACGCTGGAGTGCGTGGAGTCGATCTTGTAGGTCTCGACGGCGGCCGAGGATTGATTGACGAGTCCGGCCAAAAGAGCGGCCAGAGCGAGGAGCGGACGGGTGAGTTTCATTCGAAGGACAAGTTAAGTAGTGGGTTGTTTGTTACCGACGCGGCGGAAGGAAGTCGCGAGAAGTTTAAATGCAACTGAAAAGATTACATTTAGTGCCTGTGCTGGATTTGGTCCTGCGATACCGCCCGGGGAATTGCTCGGCGCGGGAGCCAAGTTGGCTATAAGATCAACATGGCATCGCCGTAGCTGAAGAAACGATATTTGCGGGCGATGGCCTCGGCATAGATCTCGCGCAGCCAAGCGATGCCGTCGGTCGAGCCGGGGGCGAGAAATGCCGCGACCAGGCAGAGCAGAGTGGACCGGGGCTGGTGAAAATTGGTGATGAGCGCATCGACGCCACGGAAGGCGCGGGGAGGAAAAATGAAGGTGTCGGCCTCGGAGAAGTGGGTTGGCTCGCCAACGAGTGGCGCGCCGTGGGTGGACAGGAAGTGCTCGATGCTGCGCACGCTCGTCGTGCCGACGGCAATGCGCCGGCCGGCGAGCGGCGGAAAGAGGGCGCGTTGGGAGGCGGGGGGAAGTTCGTAAAGCTCGCGGTGAATCTCGTGAGCTTCGACGGTGTCGGTCATGATCGGTTTGAAGGTGCCGAGGCCGACATGAAGGGTGATTTCGGCGGTGGCTACGCCGCGTGCGTTGAGCGCGGCGAAGATTTCGGGGGTGAAGTGCAGACCTGCGGTGGGGGCGGCCACGGCGACTTGGCGGGCGCGGTCGGCGTAAACTGTTTGGTAGCGCGCGAGGTCGTCGTCGCGGTGGGTGCGGTCGGCGCGTTCGATATACGGCGGGAGCGGCACCTCGCCGAGTCGGTTGGCGACGGCAGTGATCGGTTCGTCGTTAGGCGTGCGAAGGCGCACGAGGGCCGATCCGTCGTCGAATTTTGAAACGATCTCACCCGAGAATGCGCCGGTTTCGTGTGCAAAGGTGGCTCCAACGGGCAGTTTTTTTCCGGGGCGAATCAGGCACCGCCACACGTTTTCTCCGTCGATTGGGCGAAGCAGAAAACACTCGACCTGCCCGCCGGTCGGGCGGCGGGCATAGAGTCGGGCGGGGAGCACCGCGGCATTGTTTCTAAAGAGGGTGTCGCCCGCGCGCAGAAAATTCGGAAGGTCGGCGAAGGTCCGGTGGGAGACCGTGTGTGCGGCCCGGTCCACTACGAGCAGGCGGGACTGGTCTCGTTGCGCGGCGGGAGTTTGCGCGATGAGATGGGGCGGCAGCGAGTAGTCGAAGAGTTCGGTGGAGAGTGGCGGCACAGCGGTTGAACGGGAAAATGAAGCTTGCGCTTCCAGAGGCGGCGAGTTTCTTCCGCACTTCTGTCAGTTGCCGAGCTAGCTCAGTTGGTAGAGCAACGCTTTCGTAATTTGAACCGGCGTTTTTGGCTCATTTCATCCCGCGTCAGCTGGTGTCGTAAGTATCGCGATACAGAAGGGGAAGCGAGATTTCCGGTTCATCCGGTGTCATCACGAATAATCCCAAATTTAGGAATCGGGTGACAACAAGGGTGACAACATTTTTGAGGGTGCATCATGTGCCCGAAGAATTTTGCTCCATCGAAAAGCGTTGAAAAGTCGATGTTGTCACCCGTGTTGTCACCGGTGCGCAGCGGCAATCCAACATGATCGTTCCCCCCTTTGCCGGCGTCGCACTCGTCGAGTGTCACGACGAACTTGAACTTCGACCGTTCTATTCGGTGCGGGAATTTGTGGGGCTCGGACGGCATAAGGCTAGCGAGGTTGGGCCACCGGAGGGTGATCCCATGCACCCGTTTTTTTCCGCCGTGATGGGGGAACGGGAAATTTGGGTCATTGCGACTTGGCGACGATACGAAGACGGCAGTGACGAGAAGCTCGGCCTTGATTTTTTAGACCCCGAGGCGACGGAAGCTGACGCACGCAAAGTATTTGATAACGCGGTGAGTTTTCAAAACCTGAGCAAAAAGGAGTTGGAAGAACTCTCCGGGTTGTTTGAGGCGAAACCGGAAGACCTCGCTTACGTCGAAGAGAGGTTTCCAAATTTTCAGACTGCCGCATCAAGCGCGAATTCCATCGAGGATTCCGACCTTTATCAGGCACGCCTCAAAGTGTTGGCGGGCTTCCAGCCGAAAACCGTGGAGCTAATTCTGAGAGCTGAAGCGACGGCAGACCCGCAGGCGCGGGAGATAATCGAGCGTCAAGCGGTGCAGGCGTATTTTGGAGATATGGCGCAGGAGTGGACGGAGGAAGAGGTGATGGCTTGGCAGCGGAGTAATCCCGTCGGGACAGAGTGGATGTGTCATTTCGCCCGCGTATTTCACGAACCGGAGCGTCGAATTGATCCGGTCAACCATGAACTCGCGCTGAACTGGCTCCGACGGAAATACAACCTGCTGACGGCCGAAGAGCTTTCCGACGCGATCCTCGTCGCGACTGGACAGCGGGTGATGCCCGCGACCCTCAAGAAGAAACGTGAGCGATTAGGACTGACCACGAAGCGCCCACCGGGGCCACGCCCCAACTCGGAACAGTAGTCGAGAGTTAGGGACGGCGGGAACGGCAGGCGGTCCCAATTTCCTGCCGCTGGATTTTTGCCCTCCAGCGTGGTGGTCATGAATCCACCACTGGCCATCCAACTAGCCCCATCGAGGCTTTCACTGAACCGTGAAGAAGCTGCTGACGCCCTCGGGGTCAGTGCTGTAACGATTGATCGGCTGACGAAGCGAAAGCTTCTCCGTCCGTCACGCGCAACACGCCGGCCACTGTATCCGGTGTGGGAATTGGAGCGTTTCCTACGGGAAACCTCGGGAGGGATTGGTTCGTGAGCGCCGCAGGCGCGCTCCGGGAGGATGGGCACGGCGAGCGGTCAGCGTCGGAAGCCGACGCGAAGAAGGACCGCGAGTCCGTAGGACAGACGCCGGCGAACACCGCACATGCCGCCGTTTTAGCATCCGATCAGGACACACAAAGTGGGCGCTGGGGTGCGCTTGGGTTGGGCGGAGCTGAAAGTGGGCGCTGGGGTGCGAATGCCGTCACGGAAGCGCCGGCGGGGATTGGGCCGGCAGGGGCCGCCCGGAGCCGCGCGCAGCGCGGCCCGGACGGCTCCGCCGGCCTTCCTCGTCTAAATAAAAACAATTCAACCGAGAGGAAACTCGCCGAAGGTATTGCGCGGCTCACGAGTGGTCACCGAAAGACGGCCTACGCACTGCAAGAAAATGTCCGGCGGATTTGTAAGGTCTACGGTGTTGGATTCATCGGCTTCCTTACGCTCACGTTCGCCGATCACGTGACGGATATCAAAGAGGCGTCCCGGCGATTTAATTCCCTGAGGACACACGTCTTGGCGGCGCGCTACGTGGAGTTTATCTGTGTCGTGGAGCGTCAGAAGAGCGGTCGCATCCATTTTCATCTGCTCGTGGTGCTGCCCGTCGACATTCGCGAGGGCTTCGACTTCGCGGCGATGAAGGGCGGGGACTATCGCAGCGCGAATCTTTGGCTGCGCAGTGAGTGGGCGTTTTGGCGGACGACCGCGAAGGCCTACGGATTCGGGCGGACCGAGTTGATGCCGGTAAAGTCGAACGATGAGGGGTTGGCAAAGTATGTGGGTAAATACATCGCGAAGCACATCAACCAGCGTGAGGAGTGCGACAAAGGCGCGCGTTTGGTTCGATATTCGCGCGGTGCTCGTCGGGTGGGATGCCGGTTTTCGTTCGTGAGTCCGCGTTCTTGGCTCTGGCGCGCCAAGCTTGGACAGTTCGCAAATCGGCATTGTATCGCTGATTTTGAGGGAATGCGGGAAAAATTTGGGAGCAGTTGGGCGTTTCACTTCGCGGATACAATTCGGGCGGAGGAATTGCGCTACTACCCGACCGTGATTCACGCCATAGCGGACGACCGGTTGTCGGACGATGATTTGGGCAATCTTTGGGGAGGGGAGGGCTACAAGTGGCCGCTTTGTTTTCGCACGAGTGACTCGGCGACAAGGGTGTCTGACGCGCTTTTTCGTGGGCAGATGTTGCACGAATGTGTGAAAATGTGGCGCCGCCCGAAACAGCTGAGCGTTGGGAGTAGCGCGACAAAGGCGCGGCGTGTCGAGGTCGTGACCCTTGATTGGGATGCTGAAACTCCTGATGCGATACGGGTCGTTGCTCGCGAGTTTCGAAATTGAGGTGACTAGCTTAACCATTATGCCGTTCGGCATTAATCCAGATTAAAACCAACCCTCCTTTAGCGGAGCTCGTTTTTGGTAATCGACTATGCTCCAAAAATCTGTGGATTTGATTAAGCCAACTAGGGTTGGCTTAGACAAACGTTGGGCAAAGAAAGATGAAGATAGCGATAGTCATGGTGGCACTGGCAATCTGGACACTCGTCCTTTGGCGTTACGCGAAGCAAGAATCCGGCTTTCTTTGGACGTCACAGGCGGAGGCAGCTCGCGGTTTCACACAGCGTTTCGGTCCTGAGGCGATCGAACGGTTCAGACTGGACACGGGACGATATCCGACTTCCGAAGAAGGTCTCTCGGTGTTGCTCCGCGTTCTCGGAAAAGAGGAGTCGCATTGGAAGGGACCCTATCTTGAAGGTCCGTCGATTCCAAAGGATCCGTGGGGCCGCGACTATCGTTATCGGGCACCGTGCCGCAAGAAAGGTTTCGCCTACGAAGTATTCAGTCTTGGACCGGATGGGCAGATCAGCGATGACGACATCGGGAATTTTACGAAATGAAGAAAACGCCCAACCAGTCGCTACAGCCAACGGGCCCAAGCGCCCGTGGCTGATCTCAAACGTTGGGCAGATGAAAATCCTCCGCTCTCCACTCTGGCTTCTCTTCCTCGGGCTGATCAGCTCGCTTCGAGCTGATATGATCGCGCCACAACCACAGAGTGTGGCAATGTCCCCTCGCGGCGCCAAGATCGCTCGCGTCACAGTCGGACGCACGGAGCGTGGCGCCCTTTCGAGAATCGATCGAATCACGATCTATTCGTATAAATCTCTTTCGGACACTTATGAGAAGATCGGCGCCTTTCCCTTCGGAGCAGAGGGCGCGCCTCAAAAGTTGTTTGTTACCGATAGCGGCCGCTACATCGTTTGCGTGAATGTCGAGGCAGAGCCGGGGTTAGCTGGCGTGAGGGTTTACAGTTTAGACGGCAAGGTCGCGGCAGAGTGGCCGCTTTCGAAGATATTTACCGATGCCGACGTTGCCCGTCTCCCAAGGTCAACAATGACCATCATCTGGGCCACGTGGTGTGACTTGGTTGGAGACGATCGCTTTCAGATATCCGGAAAGCTCAATGGCGCTGAGTGGGGATACGGTGTCATCATCGACCTGAAGACACTTTCACTGAGAGTTTCACGCTGAAATGCCCAACAAGGCGCCAGAGCCAACGACCGGGACTGTCACGCCTCGTGCTCCGAGCAGCACGAGCCGCGCCAGCCCCAGTCGTGGCTCATCTTGAACGTTCGGCGAATACATGAAGGTGCTATTTCTTGTCGCTCTCGGTCTGTCGGGCATCTTGAGCGCGGCGTGTGCTTCACCCACGCTGCCATCCCGGGATGCCACGATTGTTGTGGCGCTCCTGAAGAAGCTGGACGCGCCGCCGCGGATCGCCGCAGTTGAAGAGATCATGGGACCTCGCGACAGCGATATCGGGAGCGGCGCCTACGTGCTATTGTTCCGAATGTCTGACGACTCTGTGATTACTGTTAGCTCGGTCGATGGAAAGACTGCTAGTCGGATAACGCACACAAGGGTCGGCAGCGCAGCGGAGACCATTTTCTCCGGAGGCAAAACGCCGAACCAATCCTCCCAGCCGACGCCGAGGCGCGGCTGACCGCAACGTTGGGCGGAACATTATGAATATCCTCGTGATTGCTTCGCTGATTGCTGGGCTCGTGGCTCTTTTTGGATGCGCGTCCACATCGTCAAGAACATCGTTGTCACTAGATCGACAGGTGGTCACGGCTCTGTCTCCAAAGCAAGTGATCGAGATCGCGCGGGCGTGTTATCAGGCGAACGGCGCCAAACCTTTTCCAAACGACGACGACTATGTGCTGGCCTATCAGGTTCTTCCGACGAAGCGTCTCTGGACCGTTCATTTGGGCGGTTTTAACCCACCGAGTAGTGACTGGGTCGTAATCGACGATCTGACTCGCAAAGCGGAGTTTTTTCCATCGTGGGCGCCGGGCCGAAAATAAATGACTTAGCCCCCAACCAATCGCCCCAACCGATGTCCGGGCTGGCGCCCGGCCACGGCTGACCGCAACGTTAGGCAAAGCGATGCAAAGCGAGCACTACATAATGCTGACCTATCTAGCCGTAGGCTTCCTATCGACTACGGTTCTCTGCTACCTGCGTCGACACCACGGCGGCTTAGGCACTCTGAAATTTCTCGCCTGCTTTGCATTTGGTGATCTTGGCCTCTTCTTTCTCGCAGCCTTTCTCTGGCCACTATTCTTCTTCGTTATTCTCCTCTATCTGTGGAGCCGAAAGACCGCCATCAACTCCGGCGATGCTGCAAATGACCGTTGAGCCTAACCCCAGCCGCCAGAGCCAACGGCCCCGAGCGGCCGTGGCTCGTCTTGAACGGCGGAAGGAATAACAATGACGGAGTCACTGGTAGTCGGTTCGCTCGGTTTCCTTCTCATCCCATTTCTCTATTTCGGCTCCGCGTTCGAAAGCGCGAGAAAGAGAGCGCGACTTGCAAGGGCAGCGATTGTGGCTGGAAGAACCGACATCGCCAGGGAGCTTGTTTTCGCAGGTTCGCGCGACTTTTGGGCTCGGTGCGTCCGGCTTTTTTTGCCAGCAGACTTGCGCGCGATTTCCCGTGAGCAATGAGAAGAGCCGAACCACTTTCCCCAGCCGACCCTTCGGGCGGCTGACTAAAACGTTAGAAATTCACCTTTTTGATGGCGGCGAAACTGTGCTCTTGGCGAAGGTGACCGTAAACCCGCATCGCCAGCGCGCCGCCGTCTTTGTGCCCGAGCCAACGGCTCACGGTGGGAATATCCACCCCGGCCTCAATGCACGTCGTCGCGAAGAAGTGGCGGAAATCGTGGTGCGTGAACTGAGGGAAGGCCAATCGACGGCAGGCCGTTTGCAGGCACTTCTTGGCGCTGTCGATCTGACTGATGAAATCCCCGGGCAACGGCTGGCGTTCGTCGCGGAGCCTGACGAGGAGTCCCGTGAGTGCCGAAGTCATCGGAATCGTGCGCCATTCGTGGTTCTTGGTGCCCTCCTCACCTCCGGTCACCGTCACCGTGGCCTTCACAAAATCCACGTCGCGCCAACGAATCGAGGTCGCCTCGCTCAACCGGCAACCGGAGAAGGCGAGAAGTTCAACGAGGTCGGCACCTGGCTGCGCCTTCCGGATGCTGTCGGCCCGTCCGTCTGACGCCCGGATCGCGGCGACGAGCTGCTTGAACTGGTCGCGGGTCGGAATCTGCATTTGGGCCTGCACGACGCGGCGGCGTTCAAGATCCTCGGCCGGGTTCTTGAGCATCAAGCCGAGTTTTACGGCATACCCGAACACGCCCCGCATGAGTTCAAGCTCTCGGTTCATGGACATTGCCGCCAAGGTCGGCCCGCGTTCGGTCAACCAGCGTTCGCAGTGCTGGCGCTGGATGTTGCGAATCGCGAGCCCGGCGAAGTAGGGGAGGAGTTGCCTGATGCACTGCTCTCGGCGGAGGGCGGAACTGGCCTTGAGCGTGTGGGAGGTGACCGCCATCCAGCGTTTGGCGATGTCCTCGAACGCAAGAAAGGCGTCTTCGGTAATCCTCAGATTCCCGACCTCGCTGCGATACTCCTTGAGGCGGCGTTCGGCTAGCTTTCGGTCCTTGGTGCGAAGTGAGCGACGAAATTGCTTGTCACCGCGTTTGACCAAAGCGTAATACCCGCCACTCGTTTCCAAACGATAGAGGTTCTCCGCCACACGATGAAACACTACTTTTCGAGCAGCCGCAGTCTCCGCAAGAGCTTCGGTATTCATGCCCGGAAGGCTACGGTTACAACTTGGGGTTACAAAACTAATATCGCAGGAGATAAAGTCTGTTGTAACTCATCGTTGCACCAGTAAGTTGCCGAGCTAGCTCAGTTGGTAGAGCAACGCTTTCGTAAAGCGTGGGTCGTCGGTTCAATTCCGATGCTCGGCTCCAGTTTAAGAACCCCGCGTGGCTTCGTCGCCCGCGGGGTTTCTGGTTTTCAATTGTCCGCGATATGGTCGTCAGCGAGGCGACCTTGGAGCTTTCGGCGGAGTTTGAGATCGGCAATCTCGGTGCGGACGCGCTCGGCGAAGAGTTCCAGCCTCCGGCTGACGTCGAGTGTCTCGAGTAGTTTTTGCTTTAGTTTCGCGTCCTCACACAGACTGAAGGCCGCGATGTCGACGAAGGCGTCGGGGTCATCGACGGTTTTCAGGAAGGATGCCATTTCGGTGGGCCCGGAATCATTGCCCCCGGCGGCGGCAAGTTTCGTTTTCAGGGCAATGAGTCGCGCGAGTTCGCGGCGGAGCCGGGAGTTTTGATCATCCGTCGCTCCTGGTTGACTGGTGAGCGCGCGGATGCGAATACGGCGATAGGGTGAGTCGGCGACGATTTCGGCGATTTCGACTCGGCAGAGCCCTTGGAGGAGCAGGTTTGACGTGCCGTTTTCGTTTTTTTGGCAAGCCCGCACGATGCCAACACTCGCGATGCGGTGGGGAGGCTCAAACTGATCGGAGTCGCCGACAGGCCGGGGATTGAGACCCGCGACGGCAAACAGGCGGTTGGTGGCAAGCACATCGCGTAGCATCTCCCGATAGCGGGGCTCAAAGATGTGGAGGGGGAGGAGGGCCTGCGGAAAAAACGCGATGTTGGGCAAGGTCATGACCGGGACTTCGTCGGGCAGCGTGATTTCCATTTCCATGCGCGCACCGTAGAACGCGAGTCGCGAATTTCAACTGTGCGACGCACTGTGCCGCCGGATTTAGGTGTGTGCCAAAAAGTGAGACACAGGTGTGACAGCTTGGCGTGAAAAACGGTCGCGGGCGCCTTCTTGAGAGTGGCCGTTTACTTTTCTAAATACTGTTTAACAACGGTTAATGTTATTTTAGGTGATTGGGGCATATCCACTGCTTGGCGGGTTGTCATCATGAGTCGCATTCTTGGCATCGATCTAGGCACCACCAACTCCTGCATGGCCGTCATGGAAGGCGGAGAGCCCGTGGTCATCCCCAACGCTGAAGGCGCGCGCACGACCCCGTCGGTCGTCGCTTTCACCAAAACGGGCGAGCGCCTCGTTGGTCAGGCTGCCAAGCGCCAAGCCGTCACTAATCCGCGCAACACGGTCTTCTCCGCGAAGCGCCTGATTGGCCGCAAGTTTTCCGAAGTTAGCGCGGAGGCGAAGAATATGCCCTTTAAGGTTATCGAGGGCAAAAACGGCGACGCCTACATCGAGGTGCAGTCCGGCGAAAAGGCCGAGCAGTTCGCGCCCCAGCAGATCGCGGCTTTCGTGCTCGGCAAACTCAAGGCTGATGCCGAGGCCTACCTCGGTGAGAAGGTCACCCAGGCGGTCATCACGGTCCCGGCTTATTTTAACGACTCCCAGCGCCAGGCCACGAAGGACGCCGGCAAGATCGCCGGTCTCGACGTGCTCCGGATCATCAATGAGCCGACCGCTGCGTCGCTCGCCTACGGTCTCGACAAGAAGAAGGACGAGAAGATCGCGGTGTTCGATTTGGGCGGTGGCACGTTCGACGTGTCGGTGCTCGAGATCGGCGACGGCGTTTTCGAGGTCAAAGCCACCAACGGCGACACCCACCTCGGCGGAGACAATTGGGATGACGCGCTGATCGGCTGGCTCGTGGAAACCTTCAAGAAAGAAAACGGCATCGATCTGCGCAAAGATCCGATGGCTCTCCAACGCCTGAAGGAAGAAGCCGAGAAGGCAAAGATCGCGCTCTCGTCCACGCAATCGGTTGATATCAACTTGCCGTTTATTACGGCGGACGCGTCGGGCCCGAAGCATCTCAACGTGCAGCTGAGCCGTGCGAAGATGGAGCAGATCTGCGATTCTCTTTTCGAGCGCTGCCTCCAGCCCTTCAAGAGCTGCATGAAGGACGCCGAGCTCACTTCGGCTCAGATCGACGAACTCGTGCTCGTCGGCGGTATGACCCGTATGCCGAAGGTCGTCGACATCGCGAAACAACTCGGTGGCAAGCCCCCTCATCAAGGCGTGAATCCCGATGAGGTCGTTGCGATCGGCGCCGCTGTGCAAGGTGGCGTGCTCAAGGGCGAAGTCCGCGACGTGCTCCTTCTCGACGTCACGCCGCTCACGCTCGGTATCGAGACCGCCGGCCAAGTCGCCACGCCGATGATTCCGCGTAACACCACGATTCCGTCCAAGAAGACGCAGGTGTTCTCCACGTATTCTGACAACCAGCCCGGCGTCGAAATCGTCGTCCTCCAAGGCGAACGTCCGATGTCGCGCGACAACAAGACCCTCGGAACCTTCAAGCTCGACGGCATCCCCCCCGCGCCGCGCGGCACTCCGCAGATCGAAGTCACCTTCGACATCGATGCGAACGGCATTCTCCACGTCTCCGCGAAAGATCTCGGCACCGGCAAGGACCAGAAGATCACCATTCAAGGCTCCTCCGGTCTCTCCAAGGAAGAGGTCGAGAAGATGACCAAGGAAGCCGAACTCCACGCCGAGGAAGACCGCAAGCGCAAGGAGGCTGTCGAGTCCAAGAATCAGCTCGATTCGACCATCTACCAGATGGAAAAAACCATCAAAGATGCCGGCGACAAACTTCCCGCCGCCACCAAGACCAAGTTCGAGTCGGCCATCGCCGATGCGAAGAAGGATCTCGAAAGCAATGACGGCGCGCGCATGAAAGCCGCGATGGAAAAACTCACCGCCTTGGGTGGCGAGCTCTACGCCGAGGCGCAGAAGGCGACGCAAGCCGCCGGTGCTTCCCCTGATGCCGGTGCCCCCGGTGCCGAAGCGAAGCCCGAAGGCTCCACGAAGAAAACCGAGAAAAAGGCCGACGTAGTCGACGCCGACTTCGAGGTCGTCGACGACAACAACAAGAAGAAATAACTTTCAGCCCGACGTGAGCCCGCCGCGATTCGTTCGCAGCGGGCTCGCTTGGTCGAAAACCCAAAAAACATCCACCTCTAGTCCAAAAAATAACCCAACCACATATGGCCAACGTCAAAATCAAGCCCATCGGTGATCGTGTTCTCGTCGAGCACATCGAAGAAAAAGAACAAGTCCGCGGCGGAATCATCATTCCGGACAGCGCTAAAGAAAAACCGCAGGAGGCGAAAGTGATCGCCCTCGGCACCGGCAAGAAGGGCGAGGACGGCAAGATGTCCACGTTCGAAGTCAAAGTCGGCGACAAGGTGCTCATCAGTAAATACGGCGGCACCGAAGTGAAGATCGACGACAAGAAATACACGCTCGTGCGCGAGGACGACATCCTCGGCATCATCGGCTGAGCCGGGTTTCGTTCCGTCTCTCAATTCTCAACACTCAAATAATCCTTTATCCACATGGCTGCTAAACAACTCATCTTCGACGAGACAGCTCGTCAGAAAATCCTCCGCGGCGTCGAGCTCCTCTCGAAAGCCGTCAAAGTCACCCTCGGGCCCAAGGGCCGCAATGTCGTCATCGACAAGAAATTTGGTTCCCCGACCGTCACCAAGGACGGCGTGACCGTCGCCAAGGAAGTCGAGCTTCCCGATCCCTACGAGAACATGGGCGCGCAGATGGTGAAGGAAGTCGCTTCCAAGACTTCCGACGCTGCCGGCGACGGCACCACCACCGCGACCGTCCTCGCCGAGGGCATCTATCGCGAAGGTCTCAAGAACGTCACTGCGGGTTCCAACCCGATCTTCCTCAAGCGCGGTATCGACAAGGCCGTTGAGGCCGCTGTCACCGAGCTCGCCCGCGTTTCCAAGAAGGTCTCCGACCGCGAGGAAATCCGCCAAGTCGCGACCGTGTCCGCCAACTGGGACACCGAGATCGGTGACATCATTGCCGACGCCATGGACAAGGTTGGCAAGGACGGCACCATCACCGTCGAAGAAGCCAAGTCGATCCAGACCACCCTCGACGTCGTCGAAGGTATGCAGTTCGACAAGGGCTATCTCTCGCCCTACTTCACCACGAACGCCGAGGCCCAGGAAGCCGTTCTCGAAGACGCTTACGTCCTCATTCACGAGAAGAAGATCGCGAACCTCCAAGAGTTCCTTCCCCTCCTCCAGACCGTCGCCAAGAGCGGCAAGCCCCTCCTCGTTATCGCCGAGGAAGTTGAAGGCGAAGCCCTTGCGGCCCTCGTCGTGAACAAGATCCGCGGCACCATCAACGTGTGCGCGGTCAAGGCCCCTGGCTTCGGCGATCGCCGCAAGGCCATGCTCGAGGACATCGCGATCCTCACCGGCGGCAAGTGCATCACCGAAGATCTCGGCCTCAAGCTCGAGAGCCTCACCATCTCCGACCTCGGCCGTGCGAAGCGCATCGTCGTCGACAAGGAAAACACCACGATTGTCGAAGGTTCCGGCAAGGGCTCCGACATCCAAGGCCGCGTGAAGCAGATCCGCCGTCAGATCGACGAAACCACTTCCGACTACGATCGTGAGAAGCTCCAAGAGCGCCTCGCGAAGCTCGCCGGTGGCGTTGCCGTCATCAATGTCGGCGCCGCTACGGAAGCCGAGATGAAGGAAAAGAAGGCCCGCGTCGAAGACGCTCTCCACGCCACCCGCGCTGCGGTGGAAGAGGGTATCGTCGCCGGCGGTGGCGTCGCGCTGCTCCGCACCGCGAAGGTCATCGACGCCCTCCAGCTCGAGGGTGACGAGAAGATCGGTTCCCAGATCGTGCGTCGCGCGATCGAACACCCGATCCGCATGCTCTGCTCGAACGCCGGTGTTGAAGGCGCGGTTGTCGTCGGCGAGATTCTCGCCGGCAAGGGCAACTTCGGCTACAACGTCGCGACCGACAAGTATGAGGACCTCGTGAAGGCCGGTGTTGTCGACCCGACCAAGGTTACGCGCACCGCGCTCCAGAACTCGGCCTCCATCGCCGGTCTCCTCCTGACGACCGAGTGCATGATCACCGAGATTCCGGAAAAGAAAGAAGCGCCTGCTGGCGGTGGCCACGGCCACGGCGGCGGCGGCATGGACTACTAAGAAGTCTCTTCGATCTCCGCGCGGTCCTTGCTGACCGTTCGTTCCCTTCCCAAGGCGCACTGCGAAAGCGGTGCGCCTTTTCTGTTTTCACCGGCCGGGCCGCGTGCTTGTTTCGCTGCATGAAATCCGCTGCGTTCGTCGCCTGGTTGTTCGCGTTCACGATTTGTGGTGCTGCGGAAGGCGCGACCGTTGAAGCGGCTCCCGCCAATCCCCCCGATGTGTTCACCGCTCCGGTGAATGTCCGACCGCTCAGGATTGCGATCTACGAGGGCAACGGTTCGGGCGCCAAGGGTGTCACGGCGGTCACGAAACGCGCCGAGCAGATTCCGGGCGCGAAAGTCACTGCGGTGAAAGCCGACGAGATGGGCACCCGCGATCTTTCGGAGTTTGATGTCGTGATTTTTTCCGGCGGCAGCGGCAGCGCCCAATCGAAAGCGATCGGCGAGGCTGGTCGGAAAAATGTCCGCGAGTTTGTCGGGCGGGGCGGTGGTTACCTCGGGATTTGTGCCGGGGCTTATCTCGCCTGCGCGGGGTTTGAGTGGGGCCTCGGCATTCTCAATGCGAAGACGGTCTCTCCCAAGTGGCAGCGCGGCGGCGGCATGGTGCGCGCGGAGCTCACCGACGAAGGACGAGGACTTTTCGGACCGGTGAAGGATGTGTTTACAATCCGCTACAACAACGGGCCGATCATCAAACCCCTCGGGAAAGCCGATCTGCCGCCTTACCGCGTCGCCGCGCTTTTTCGCACCGAGTTCGCAAAAAACAACACGCCCGTGGGTGTGATGATCAATTCGCCGGCGGCGGTCTATGCCCCGTATGGCAAGGGCCGCGTGCTGACGATCAGCCCTCATTCCGAGGATACGCCCGGCTTGGAAAACGCGATTCCGCGTGCGCTCGCTTGGCTCGGTGACAAGTCGGTGTTGCCGCCGGCGCAGTAGCCGTGGCCTTCGCTGCCGGGGGCGCGTGCGATTGCGGGGGGGCGCATGCTTTTTAATTTTGCAGCGGCCCGAACGCGCCCGCATACCGCTCGTGATGGCAACCAATCTTGTTGATCAAGTTCGTCGGGCTGGCGTCGTTGGTGCGGGCGGCGGTGGATTTCCGACCGCGGTGAAACTCGCGGCCAAGGCCGACACACTGATCGCCAACGGGGCCGAGTGTGAGCCGTTGCTGCACAAGGACGCCGTCGTCATGGAGCGCTCCGCCCGCGAAATGGTGAAGGGCATGCAACTCGCGATGGAGGCGCTTGGCGCGGGCGTGGGCATCGTGGGCATCAAGGCCAAGAACAAGCACGCCGTCGAAGCCGTTGAGGCGGCCTGCCACGGCACCGCGGTGCGCGTGCATCTCCTCGGTGACTACTATCCGGCGGGCGATGAATACGATCTCGTTTACACCACGACCGGGCGGCTGATTCCGCCGACGGGCATTCCGCTCCAGGTCGGCGCGGTCGTCTGCAACGTCGAGACGTTCGTCAATATCGCGGCGGCGGCGGAAGGCCGTCCGGTCATCCGGAAAACCCTGACAATCGCCGGTGCCGTGCGGGAGCCGAAGACGCTGACGGTGCCGATCGGCACCAGCTTGCGCGAGTGTATCGCCGCCGCGGGCGGCGCGACGGTGAGCGATCCGATTTTATGCATCGGCGGCATGCTCATGGGCGAAACGACCGACAACCTTGACCGGCCCGTCACCAAGACTACCGGCGGCGTGATTGTGCTTTCTCGCCAGCACCACGTGATCGAGCGGAAACTGAAGCCTTCGCCGATTCAGAACGCCATCGGCAAATCCGCCTGCGACCAGTGCCGCTACTGCACGGAATATTGTCCGCGTTACCTGCTCGGCTACGCGGTCGAGCCGCACCAGGTGATGCGGTCGCTCGCGTTTACGTCGACCGGCGCCGCGCATTGGAACGAGTGGGCCGCGCTCTGCTGCTCGTGCGGACTCTGCACGCTCTACGCCTGCCCCGAGGAACTTTATCCAAAGGAAGCGTGTGACCAATCGAAGGCGGAACTTCGCAAGGCCAACGTGAAGTGGACGGGCGCGACGACGGTGAAGGTTCATCCGATGCGTGACGGTCGGCGCGTGCCGATCAAGACGCTGATGAAGAAAATGCACATCTTGCAATACGAGCACCCGGCGCCTTTTGCCGAGGTGACGCTCGCGCCGAACCGCGTGGTCGTGATGCTGAAGCAGAGCGCGGGCTCGCCGGGTCAACCTTTCGTGAGCGTGGGCGACCGCGTGACCGAGGGGCAGGTCCTCAGCGACGTGCCGGAAAAGACGCTCGGGGCCGCCGTTCACGCGCCCTTTGCGGCGACCGTGGCCGAGGTCACCACCAATCATATCGTGCTCACTCGCTAATCTATTCTCATGACTGAAAAATCCATCGGATTGATCGAACTCTCCAGCGTGGTGGCCGGCTTCCTTGTGGCCGACACGGCACTGAAGGCTGGCAACGTGCGTCTCGTCCTCTCGCGCTCGATTTGCTCCGGCAAATACATGGTGTTGGTCGCGGGCGATGCTTCGGGCGTGAAGAGCGCTGTGGCGGCCGGGGCCGAGGCGGCCGAGGGTTGCCTGATCGACAGTATCGTGATTACCAGCATCCACCCGGACGTCGTGACTGCGCTCGGCCGCACCTCCGTTGCACCGCCCTCGGGGGCGCTCGGCATTCTGGAGTCGTTCAACGTCGCCACGCTCATCCGCGCGGCCGACACCTGCGCGAAGAGCGCGCACGTGCAACTCCTCGAAGTGCGCGTCGCGATGGCGCTCGGTGGCAAAGCCTTTGTCACAATGACCGGCGATGTCGCTGCGGTGCAAACCGCTGTGGCCGCGGGCCGCGAAGTCATCGCCGATGCCGGCATGTTGGTAAACGCCGCCGTGATTCCGCGCCCGCATCCGGACGTCTATCGCGAGGTGATCTGAGGCGATGGAGGTTATCTTTCTCGGCACCGGCACCTCGCAGGGCGTGCCCATGATCGCATGCGATTGTGCGGTCTGCACGTCGACCGATCTGCGCAACCGCCGCACGCGGGCCTCGATTCATGTCGTGATGGACGGGCTCCACGTGCAGGTCGACGCGCCGCCCGAGTTTCGCCTCCAGTGCCTGCGGGAAAATATCCGCCAACTCGACGTTTTCATTCTCACGCACGGCCACGCCGATCACATCACGGGCATGGACGACCTGCGTCGGTTCTGCGATCTGCGTGGAGGCACGGCGCTGCCCGTGCACACGACCGAGGAGGGGATGAGCCGTGTGCTCGCGATGTATCCCTATGCAATGAGCGAGCTGCCGATCGCGAAGGGCTACGCGGCGTTCAAACTCGTAAACATGCCGGCGTGCATGGATCTGCCGCAGGGCACGATCGAGTCGACGCTACTTCCGCATGGCGGCATCAACACGCTTGGTCTCGTCTTTACGGAACGCAGCAGCGGGAAAAAATTTGTTTATTATACCGACTGCAAACGCGTGCCGCGTGAGGCGGTCGCACTCGCGCGAGGGGCGGACGCGGTCGTGCTCGACGGTCTGAAACCGCAGACGCACCCGTCGCACATGTCGATCGACGAAGCGTGCGCGGCGGCGGCGGAGATCGGGGCACCGCAGACGTGGCTCACGCATATGACGCACTACACCGATCACGGTCCGGCCGAGGCGGCTTTGCCGGCCGGGGTAAAGTTTGCCTATGACGGGTTGCGGCTCGCGATTTGAAGAGGTTCCGCCACCTTGCGCTTCGGCGGCGTAGCGGCGGGCTTCTACCGTTTTTTCGGACGGAACCAGAGCTTGTCACGCGCGTCCTTCGTGCCAGCAATCGACCTTTGCGTTCCTTCTTCACGTCATGAATCGCCTGAAACTCACTCTCGTAATCCTCTCCAGTTTGGCAGCCCTCGTGGTGCTTGCCGTCGTCTTGGCGTTCACGCCCGCGGTGCAAACCTGGGCGGTGCGACGCGCGGTCGCTGGTCAACCCGGTCTTGCCATCGAGATCGGCCACGTCGCGGCGGGTTTGAGTTCGGCGGAACTCCGCGATGTGCGCGTCGTGCAGGATGGTGTCGCCATAACGGTGAAGGAACTCACCGCGGCCTACTCCGCCACGGACTATCTTTCGGGTAAGAAGATCAACGTAAGCCGCGTCGCCGTGCGGGGCGTCGAGGTCGATGCCCGCAAGCCCGTGACCAAGACCCCGGCACCGGCAGTTCAGGCCGCGGTTGCGCCGTTCGCCGGCATCCTCAATTCCATCCGCTTGCCGGGTGAAGTGCGCGTCGGCCGCGTCGAAGTCGACGCGAAGGTCCTCTTGCCCGACAATCAGACCGCCACCCTCGCGCTCGAAGGCGGTGGCATTGCACCGGGCCAGTTCGGCACACTGCAGTGGAAGGCGAACTTCACGGATGCACGCAAGGGTGCCGCCGTCGCCACCGCGCTGGCCAGCGGTGAGGTGAAAGTTCGCACCACCACCGATCTCCGCATCGATACCATCGAGTTCGTCGCCGATGCGGGGGCAACGGGTCCGGGGCTGCCCACGGATCGCGTGAAAATGACAGTGAAACTTGAGCAACCGACGGCCGCCTCCGGCGAGAGCATCGCGGCGCGGGTGGCCCTCGTGCGCGGCGCGGCGGTGGAGCCTTTACTCAATGTGAAGGTCGACTATGCCGCCGGAAAGCCGGTGCTGGCCGGCGTGTGGGATCTGGCGGTGCGCAGCGAACAGTTTGCCGCCGTGCTGGCCGGTTTGGGCCTGCCCGAAGTGGCACTGGGCGGCAAAGGCAGCTTCACGTTCAACATCGATACCGGGGCCGCGACGACCGCGGGTGAACTTACCGGCAATCTCTCTCGCCTTGAAAAGCTCGGTGCCGAGCTCGCCGCCGTGGGCTCGCTCACGGTGCGTGCCGCGTTCGAAGGCGGCAGTTCGAAAGAGTCGGCCCAACTCGGCCGGTTGGAATTCGACGTGGCAGCGGCGGACGGCCGCAAATTGGTCGCCATCGCCGCGCAGCAGAAACTCTCGTTCAACTTCAAGGACAAGCGGGTCACCCCGCAAAAACCCGGCTCCGAGCTCGTGCGCGTGTCGCTCATTTCCATCCCGCTCGCGTGGGCCCAGCCCTTCGTAAAGCCGCGCACGATTGCCGGCGGCGACATCTCCGGCGTCTTCGTCGTCGAAGCGGAACTCGACGGCAGCCGCGTGAAGGCCCGGACCGTCGAGCCGCTCACGGTGCGTGCCGCCACTTTGCGCGAAGGGACCAAACTGCTCGTCGACCGCGTGACGGTTTCCATGAGTCCGCGCATCGATTACACGGCGACCCGCGTCGTCGCGGAAATCGAGTCGTTGGGAATTTCCACGCCCGATGGCGACACGCTTACGGGCGTGCTGAGTGCGGATGTCGCGCTCGGTGGCGCCGCGCCGGCGACGGCCTTTGCGGCGCAGTTGCAGGGCAAACTTTCCTCGCTGGTGAAGCCTTATCTGCCGGGCGAAGTTGGTGCGCTCACGCTCGGGCTCAGCGCGAAGGGTCGTCACGAGGGCAACACGCTCCAGCTCGCGGCGCTGCGGTTCCGCGTCGATCGCGAAGGCGGCGACGTGCTCACCTCGATCGAGGCGTTGCAAGCGCTTACCGTCGATCTCGCGAAAATGCAGGCCAAAGTTCCCGATGCGACCACGCCGGCGGCGCGGGTGAAGTGGGGTGGTATTCCGCTGGCGTGGGCCGAGCCCTACGTCGCGCAGTCGAAACTCTCGGGGCAACTCGCCGCGGGCACGATCGAGGTCACCTTGCAGGGCGTCGATGCGTATGCCGTCCGCGCGACGGAAAACATCGCGCTGCGCGGCGCCACTGTCGCGATGAACGGCCAGGAATTTCTGCGTGGTGCTGATTTCTCGACCGATCTGAACGCCACGTGGAAAGCGGGCACCGCTACGGCGGACGTGAAACGCCTCGAACTTAAACAAGGCACGACTTCTCTGCTCGTCGCCTCGGTTTCCGGCGAAGCGACACCCGGGAAGACGTTGCGTGCGAAGGGACGCGGTCAGGTCGACGCCGATTTTGCGGCTCTCGCGAAACAGCCCGCGCTCGCCGCGCAATTGCCGCTGCTCCGCGGTGCGGTCACCGTGAAATTTGACGGCACGATGGCCGAAGGCGTGCAGGGCAAGGTGAACATCCTCGCGAAAGATCTCGTGGCCCGCGAAGGCGCGCTGGCGCTCGGCACGATGGATTTGTCCGTCGATGCCACGCTCGATGCCAACCAAGCGGGCACGGTGCGTATTCCGCTCGTGGTGACCAAAGAGGGCCGGCGCTCTGATATTTTGCTCGATGGCAAAGTAGGCCTGAAGGCTGGCGCGATCTCTTTCGATGGCCGGATCACCGGCGAGCAGATCATCGCCGACGACATGCAGGCGTTTGCCGCGCTCGGCGCACCGCCGCCGGCGCCGGCGGCATCGTTGAAAAATTCACCCGCACTCAAGCCGGCTTCGACTCCGGCCCCGGCTACAAGAGTTCCGGCGACTGTGGTCGCCGCCAAACCGGTCGGTCCGGTGAAAGACACGACGCCCGTGTGGGCGGGATTTTCCGGCCGCGTGGATTTAAACCTGAAGGCAGTAAAACAGGGCGCGGGCACGACGTTGAAGGATTTGCGTGGTGCGGTGGCGGTGACGCCGGAGCGGCTCGCGGTGGAAAATATTTCCGGCTCGCTGAACGGAAATCCGTTCAAGGTGGCGACGCTGCTCTCGTTTGATGCGAAGCTGGCGCGGCCGTATTCGCTGGCGGGCTCGCTCGACATCCCCGGCTTCGATGTCGGCGAATTTTTGCGCAAGGCCGACCCGAGCACGCCGCCGGCGCTTGAGACGAAGTTTACCGTGCTCGCCAAGTTCAACGGCACAGCGGCGAATCTCGGCGAGTTTGGCGACCGGCTCATGGGCCAATTTGAGTTCAAGGGCTCGAAGGGCGTTCTGCGCGCGCTGAACAAGAAGGCGGAAACGGCTTCGGCCGTGACGGGACTGCTCGGACTCGCTGCGGGCCTGGCGGGAAAACAGGGTCTGGCCGACGGCCTCGCCGGTGCATCCGAGCTGGCGCAGTTGCTGAAAGATATTCCGTTCGACGGTGTGACGGTGCAGGTGGAGCGCGGCGCCGATGCGGCCATTGTCGTGAAATCGTTGGAGTTTATTTCTCCGATGATGCGGCTCACCGGCAACGGACGCGTCGATGCGAAGCCTAGCAAGCCGTTCGACACGAGTCCGCTGAGTTTGCAGCTCCAACTCGCGGCGAAGAACGAACTCGCCAATGGCCTCAACAAAGCGCGCCAGCTCAACGGACAGACCGACAACAAAGGCTATTACCTGATGGCGACGCCATTCACGATGGGCGGCACCGTCGGCAAGCCGGACGCGTCGGAATTCTGGAAGGCGCTTACGCTCAATACCGCGGGCGGGTTTCTCCGCTGATCGCGCGGCGCCGGCGCCTTACTCCGGGTGCAGGGCGCGGTGAACGGCGTTGGACAGCTCGTCGGAGGTGAAAGGTTTGGCGAGCAGTTCGACTTGGCCGAGTTCGTCAAGCACGTGCGGTGCGATTTTCGAAAAGTAGCCGGACATGATGACGGCGGGCAGGGCGGGATTCGCCTTGCGCAAGGTGGCGACGAGTTCGGTGCCCTGCATGCCCGGCATCGTTTGGTCAGTCACCAGCAACGCGCAACTGCGGGTGCTGTTGCCGAGTTCTTCGATGCATTGTTCGGCCGAGCTGTAGACGACGGCGTCGTAGCCTTTGCTCTCGAGCACGAGTTTGGTGCAGCTCGCGACGACATCCTCGTCGTCGACGATGCAGACATATTCTCCCGAACCTACCGGGGAGCCTGCGAGATCGTCGGGGTCGCGGTGGGTGTCCTGCGCCGCGGTGGGGAAGTAGACGTGAAACGTGGTGCCGCGCCCCGGCGTGCTCTCGACTTCGATCGCCCCGCGGTGGGCGCGCACAATGCCGTGCACCACGGCGAGGCCGAGGCCGGTGCCTTCGCGCGTGTTTTTCGTGGTGAAAAACGGGTCGAAGATCCGTCGCCGGGTCGCCTCGTCCATACCGTGTCCGGTATCGGAAACCGTGAGACGAAGGTAGCTGCCGATCGGGGGACCGCCGGGCGAAGATTCGAGGTCGGCGCTGGTGTCGGACGGAGCGACCGAGACGCTGAGCGTGCCGCCGTGCATGCGCATCGCGTGGGCGGCATTGGAGCCGAGATTGAGGATGACCTGGTGAATCTGGGTGGCGTCACCCAGCACATTGGGGCAGTAGGCCGAAACTTGGAGATCGATCACGATATTCGCCGGCAACGTGGAGCGCAGGAAACGGCGGGCTTCTTCGGCGACCTGGCCGACGTCGACGGCCACATGGCCGCCGTCGGCGGTCTGGCGGCCGAAGGTGAGAATCTGTTCGACGAGTTCGCGGGCGCGGAGGCTGGCATTGCGAGCCTCGGTGAGGCAGCTGCGGGCCGGATGATCCTCGGGCATCGAGTCGGCGGCGAGTTCGTGGTAGCCGATGATGCCGGTGAGGAGGTTGTTGAAGTCGTGCGCGATGCCGCCGGCGAGCGTGCCCAGCGTCTCCATTTTTTGCGCTTGGAAAAGCTGGCCCTCGAGCTCGCGGCGCGATTGTTCGATCTCGTGCCGCGAGGTGACGTCTTGGATCGCACCGTAGACGTAGATCCCGCGGTCGTCGCGGAATTCGACCTGGCCGAGCACGCGCACCCAGAGGTTGCGGTTGCGGGCGGTGAGAAAGGGAATCTCCAGCTCGTAGGTCGGCGAGGACGGCGTCGTCATGGAGCGAGCTGCCCGCAACTGATCCAGGCCGCCGTTGGGGAAGAACTGGTCGACGTTGGTCTCGTTGGGTTGGAAGCCGTCTGCGACTTCATGGAGGCGGCGGGTGCCTTCGTCCCAATGCACTTCGCCGGTTTCGATGTTGAGTTCCCAGCCGCCGATGAGGGCGATGCGGCTGACTTGGGCGTTCAAGGCCTCGGTGCGGCGGAGGCGCTCTTCAAGCTCTTTGCGGGCGGTGATATCGGTGTGGGTGCCGACCATGCGGAGCGGGCGCCCGTCGGAGCTGCGGCGCACGACTTTGCCGCGGTCGAGGATCCACTTCCATTCGCCGGTCTTCGCCCGCATCCGGTGTTCGTGCTGGTAGAATAACGAGCGTCCGTCGTAGTGATCGTGGGCGGCGGCTTTGCAGCTGGCCAGATCCTCGGGGTGGACGAGGCGTTCCCAGCCGGCGTAGTCGTTGGATATTTCGGCAGGATCGTAGCCCAGCATGCGGGCCCAGCGCTCGTCGTGGTAGAGGTCACCATTGGCCATGTCCCAATCCCAAACACCGTCGTTCGTGCCTTCGAGGGCGAGTTGCCAGCGTTGCTCGGCCAGATCGAGATCCTGTTGCAGTTTCTTTTCGGCAGTGATGTCGCGATTCAGGCCGACGAGGCGTAGCGCGCGGCCTTCGGAATCGCGGTGCACATGGCCGTGAGCCTCGATGTGACGGATGGATCCGTCGGGGCGTATGATGCGGAATTCGGTGTCGTAGGAGGGGATTTCTCCTGAGATGACGCGTCGGAAATAACCCTCCGCCGTGGCGCGGTCATCCGGGTGGAGGCGCGCGGCCCAGCGGCTGCGGGAACCGTCAAAATCCGCGCGGGTCAGCTCGTAGAGCTCAAACATGCGGTCGTCCCACGTGAGGTGGTCGTTGGCGAGGTTGAGTTCCCACACGCCGTAGTGGGAAGAGCGCAGGGCGAGGCGGAGGCGTTCGTTGAGTGCTTCGGTTTGCTCGACGGCCTCGCGCTCCATGGTGACGTCGCGTTCGGTGCCGATGATCTGCACCAGGCGGCCGCGGGCATCGCGTTGGGTGGTGCCGCGGGAGTGCACGTAGCGCACGGCGCCGTCGGAGGCCCGGATGATGCGAAACGTGCGGTCGAACTCCTCGAGGCCGGCGGAGATTGCCGCCATGGAGGCGATTGCGGCGGCACGGTCGTCGGGGTGGAGGCGCGCGGTCCAATCCGCGTCACGACCGTGGAATTCGGCGCGGGCGACGCCGTAAATTTCGAGAGTGCGATCATCCCAGGTGCTCTCCCTCGTGACGGCGTCCCAGGTCCAGACGCCGAGCGCTGCGGCGCGGGTGGCGAGGGCGAGCCGCTGGTTGAGCTGTTGGAGATCGGCGGTCGTCCGGCGGGTCTCGGTGATGTCCGTATGGATCGTGATGAAATTCGTGGTGAGGCCCGCGGCATCCCGCACGGGTTGGAGGTCGATGGACTGCCAGAGCGGGCGTTTTTCTTTGGTGTAATTGAGGATCTCGACGTGGCACGGGGTGCCCGTGCGCACGGCTTCGCGCAGTTCGGCGATCGTCGCGGGATTCGAGTCCGGGCCCTGGAGCAGGTGCCCGGGTTTGCGGCCTTTCATTTCGGCGAGCGAAAAACCGGTGATCCGTTCGAACGCGGCGTTCACCCACTCGACCTGGCCCGCGGGGTCGGCGATGACGACGCCGTTGGTCGCGTGATGGGCGACGAGCGCAAGTCGGGCATTGGCTTCCGCCACCGCCTTGAGGTGGCTGTTGGCTTCGCGCAGTTCGCGAGTGCGGATCGCGACGGTCTCCTGCAGCTGGGCGGCCTGTTCCTGCAGGCGCGCGGTGAGCAGCAGGCGCGATCGCTCCGCTTCTTCGCGGCGCAGATCGATGGTAACGGCGTCGTTGGCGGAGAGAAATGCGAGCAGCAGGCCCGACAGGATCATCGCGAGGACCAGCAGACCGATGCTGTAGCCTTGGGCGACGATGCGAAACTGGATCGCGAGCACCGCGAGGCCGATGAGCACGGTTGGGATCAGCGTGAGTCCGAAGAAGAGCCGGCGGGCGAGGGAGCCGCCGGCCGACGTCGAAAAAAGCACCTGGACGAGGCGATCCTCGGGGCGCGCGAGCAAAATGCCGGCACCGAGGAAAAAGAGGGCGAGGTCGACCGCCGGATGAATTTGCAGCGGGCGGGCAAAGGTCACGACCCGGGCGAGCCCGTCCGCAATGAGGGACGCGGTGGCAATCGCGACGAGTGTGCAGGCGAGGAAAGTGGAGAGCCGGCGACGCGTCTCGAGCACGTGGCGACGCATGGCCAGCAACGCGGCCGCACCGAGGGCCAGGGCCAGCGGAGCGTGCGGCAAATCGGGCGCGGGTGCGCCGTTGTCTTTCTGCAGCGGGTCGCGGAAAAAGAGTTCGTCGAACCCAAGGTTGCCGTCGATGACGAGTTTTCCCAACCCGGCGAGTGCGCACACGAAGGCAAACGCCGCGAGGCTCTGGCGCACCTTGACCGTGTCGCGGCGAACCTCCGACCACAGCGCGGCGCCGGCGCCGAGCAGACCGAGCGACACGACGGCGGGCAGGAATTGCACGGTGGGCTGGATTGCCAGCGGCACGAGACCGAACACTCCGGCGAGAATGCCGGACCAACCTGCGAAAGGACGTAGTTTTGCTTCAAACTGCATGCCGGGGAAAGAGCTAGGAGCATGCCCCGGGGTCGGCAATGGCAATGCGTCCACCATCTGAACGGAGTCCGCGCCGCTAGGCCGCGGGTGGATAGTGCGTGCGGCGGCGCAGAATCCGCAGAGCGCGGGTGGATAATTGTTGTCAGCGTGTGAGGATCTTTCCCCTCAAGTGATAGCGAGAGATGCCGATGTCGGCTCCCAAGTGTCTGTTTCCGCCGCACTGCAACGATTGCACCCGTAACTCATCATGAAGATCAAATCCATCCGTTCCGCAGCTTCCCTCCTCTGTCTGCTCGCCGTCGCCCCGTTGGGGTCGGCGCAAACCAAAGAACCGCCCGTGCCGGTCCGCACGGTTCCGCCCGACTATCCGAACGAACTCCGCCGCGAAGGCGTTTCGGGCATCGTAACCGTGAAATGCACGATCGACGAACAAGGCAACGTGCAGGATCCGGAGGTCGAGAAGTCGTCGAACGGCGCGTTTGAGAAGCCGGCGCTCTCCGCGCTGAAGAAATGGAAATTCAAACCGGCCAAGCAGGACGGCAACCCCGTTTCCACGAAGGTTTCGATTCCGATCAAGTTCGTCTTCGAAAGCTGAACCACCGAGCCATCACCGCCACGTCCGACGACCTCCGCCCCATGTCCCACTTCACCATCGGCAAGAAAATCACGTTCGGGTTCGGGCTGCTGATCGCGCTGCTCTCCCTGGTGGCGCTGTTGGCCTACACCGCGCTTGGCAGCGCGGGCCAACGTCTGACGACGTTTGCCGCGAGCGCGGAGGAAACCTACACGGCGGCCGGTCTCGAATCTTCGATGCAGGAGCTGAAACTCCAGCTCACAGAGTTTCTCGCAAGCGGCTCGACCACGGACGCGGCGGACTTTGAAAACGCCCGCAAAAATCTGGAGACGCAATTGGCGGCGGCGACGAAGCAGATCGTCGATCCGGGCCGGGCGGCGCAGGTGACCCGGGCACGGGGTTTGTTGGCTGCCTATGCGGCCGCGTTTACGGATCTGGTGCAGAACCAGCGAGCCGCGGAGGCGGTCGAGAACGACGTGCTCGCGCCGCAGGAGAAAGTCATCTCCGAAGGGCTGCAAAAACTCCTCGTTCAGGCGCAGACCCAGGGAGACACGAACGCGGCGTTTCAGATTTCCAACGGCCTCAAAGCCCTCTTCGAATGCACGAGCCTTGTGAACGGGTTTCTCCTGACCGGAGACCTCAAGAAGGCGACGGCTGCGAGCGCCGCACTCGCCGTGACGGTGAAGCAGATCCAGCGCATGGAGAAAGACCAGCTGGAGATGGAGAAACTCGATGCCACGCTGAAGGACGAGGCGAAGAAGGCGTTGATCGCCGGGTTGCTAAAGTCGGCGGTGGCGCATGGGCAGGGGCTCAAGGAAGTCGTGGCTGGAAAGCAGGCTCGGGATAAAATCGTCTCGGAACGAATTCAGAAGATCGGCCCGGAATTCACCGAAGCGCTCGTGAAAGTGAAAGGGGCCGTGCACGATTTGCAGAACGAGCTGGAACGCTCTTCACGGAGCGAACAGCGCCGCAACGAAGGCGTCGTCGCGGGTGTGGCCGGCGTCGGACTCTTGCTGGGAGCGGTGTTTGCGTGGTTCACGACCCGGGGCGTCACGCGTGGAATCACCGCGGTGGCGGGGCGACTGGCCACCGAGTCCGAAAAGGCCACGAACTCCGCCGGGCAGGTGGCCCAGGCAAGCTCGGCCATGGCAGATGGCGCGTCGCAACAGGCGGCGTCGCTGGAGGAAACCAGTTCGTCGCTGCATGAGATGGCGAGCATGACGACGCGCAATTCCGAGAACGCGCAAAATGCGAAAGGGCTTGCGAACGATGCACGCCAGACGGCCGATGCCGGCGCCGCCGACATGGAAGAAATGAAGGCCGCGATGAGTGCGATCAAAGGTGCCAGCGTGGAGATTTCAAAGATCATCAAGACGATCGACGAGATTGCGTTTCAGACGAACATTCTGGCGCTGAATGCCGCGGTGGAAGCGGCCCGCGCCGGCGAGGCCGGGCTCGGTTTTGCCGTGGTGGCCGAAGAAGTGCGCAGCTTGGCGCAACGCTGTGCCGGTGCCGCGAAGGAGACGGCGGACAAGATTTCCGCTTCGACCGAAAAGAGCGAACAAGGCGTCCGGATCAGCGAAAAAATGGCCGCCAATCTCGGAGCAATTGTGGAAAAGACGCGTCAGCTCGATGAACGCATCGGAGAAATCGCGCAGTCCTCGCACGAGCAAAGCGAGGGCATCGGGCAGCTCAATACAGCGGTGGCGAGCATGGACAAAATTACGCAGGGCAACGCCGCGCTCGCGCAGCAATCCGCGGCGGCGTCGGAAGAATTGAACGCCCAGGCCGGGGAAGTCCGGCTCGCGGTGGCGGAGTTGCTCCAGATGGCGCGAGGCGGCACGGAAGCCGACGCGGAGTCGCCTGCCGGTGCGGTAGCCACAACCGGGCAGGTGGCACGGTCAACCGGGCCCGCTGCGGCCGATGGTCGTGGAGCGGCGGGGACGATCGACCGGTCCTTGCGGACGCCGAAGCCGGCGAACACGCGGGCGGCGCGCAGTGTTTCCTCCGCGGAGCGTGCTGGGCGCGGACCGGCACCGGACGCGGACGATCTGTCGTTCCGCGACTGACGGCGGTGGCACGATCGGCCGAAAGTGTCGCGGCTAATTTTCGCGGTGACTCAAATCCTGCTCGCCCGCGGGGATCGATCTGTTGCTAGTGTGGAGCCATGAAGTTCGCGTTGGTCGAAGACCAAGTGATGTTTCGCAGCTTGCTGCGCCGCATGCTCGTGGAGGAATGCAAGGGAAAGGTGGTGCTGGAGGCCGGGTCACTCGCGGAGCTGCGGGCCAGCACGAGTCTGCTCGCGACGGTAGATTTGTTGTTGCTCGATATCCGGCTGCCCGACGGTGACGGCGTCGATTTTGTCGATGATTTGACGAACCAGAAACTGGCGGTGCCGGTGCTGCTGTTTTCCTCGTCGTGTGAAGACTACATCGTGCACCGGGTGGGCCGGAGTTTTGTCCAGGGCTTTGTGCACAAGGACGAAGAGCCCAAGGTGCTGCTCACGGCGATCCAGATGGTTGCGGCGGGCGGCGCGTTTTTCAGTCCCCGGTTTGTGGAGCGGCAGCGCGCACTGGCAAAAGCGCCGGATACGTTTGAGAAGAAGCTTTCTCCGCGCGAGCAGGAGTTGCTCCGTTACATCGGTGCGGGCTACAGCGATGCCGAGACTGCCGCAGCCTTGGGGTTGTCGGCCAGCACGGCGCAGACCCATCGGCGGAACGTAATGGAAAAACTCGGAGTGCACAACGCGAAGGAGCTGCAGGTCTACGCACTCAAGGCGGGCTTCACGACAGTGGACCGCCTGCACTGACCGCTCCGGCGGTGGGCGCCGCGTGTCAGGTGCGGAGGAGGCGCTCGACGGCGGAGACGACCTGCGCGGTCGGTTCGCCACGCTCCAGTGCGCCCTCGAGTAACTCGAGCTGCTCGGCAATGTCGATTTTGTGCAGGCTGCGGCAGAGGTTGTTGAGGCGATGGGCGTGCGCGGCGGCGACCTTTGGATCGGTGGGCGCGATGCGCTTGAGCACGGACCAAGCGGCCTCGATTTCTTCGGCGCGCCGATTCGGCGTCATCGGGCGCAACGAGGCTTCGAGTGAAATCTTGGTCAGCTGGCGGTCGCCCCAGCTGTAGAGAGTCGAGCGGAGTTTTTCGAGGGTGATGGGTTTGCTGATAAAACCCGACATGCCGGCACCCATACACTCGTCGCGGCGCTCGCGGGTGGAGTAGGCGGTGACGGCGAAGACCGCAGGCTTGGGGTCGGGGCAGAGCGCGAGAATTTTTTTGGTGAGTTCGACGCCGTTGGTATCGGGCAGCCGGTAGTCGGTCAGGACGATATCGTAGCCGTTTTCCTGGGCGAGCCGCAGGGCCTCTTCTCCAGTCGTGGCCCAATCGACGGAGTAGTTCATTTTTTCCAAAATGCTGCCGAGGACGATGCGGTTGTAGTCTTCGTCTTCGATGGCGAGGGCGCGGGCCGGCAGGGTGGGGCGGGGCTCGGCCGCATTGGGGGAGGCGGCCGGCAGGGCAGAGGTGCCGTGTTGCTCGAAGGGGACGTTTAGATAAAAAGTCGTTTCTCCGTTGGTGCTCACGGCGCCGACCTCGCCGCCCATCGCATCGGCGTAGCGCTTGCAGATGGCGAGTCCGAGGCCGGTGCCGCGGATGTTGCGTTCGACGGCGTCTGCGCCGCGCGTGAAGCTCTCGAACAGAGCATCGAGTTTGTCTTTTTCGATAGTGGGCCCGGTGCTTGTCACACTGAGGGTGAGCCGGATGCGGCCACTCTCCGCCGAGGTAAGAATCGTGCTGACGCGAGCGCCGGGCGGCACGCCGTATTTCAGGGCGTTGTTGAGGTAGTTGGCGAAAATCTGACGCAGTTTACCGGCATCACCGCGGAGCAGCAGATCGGCGGGCGGTTTGTCGGCAAACATCACGGACGCTCCGGTGGGGTCCACGGAGACCGCCGCAGCTTCAAGGGTGGTGAGAAGATTGAAGCTGACCGGCTCCAGCGCCACGCGGCGGGCCTCGATTTTGGAGAAATCCAGAATGTCGTCCACGGTCGCGCGGAGTTGTTCGGCGCAGTCTTGGAGGAGGCGCAGGGTATTCGACTGGCGGGGCAGGGAAGGCTGTTCGCGCAGAATGTTCACAAGGCCGATGACGCCATTCATCGGATTGCGAATCTCGTGGGACATCGACGCGACGAATTCGCTTTTCGCCGCACTGGCTTCGGCGAGTTCGCGGGTGCGGAGCGCGACGAGGCGTTCGAGTTCGAGATTGCGGCGGCGAATTTGGTGGGTGCGGAGGCGGTAGGCGAAATAAGCCAACAGTGCGGCGAGCGTGACATAGCCGCCGATGGCGTAGGGTGTCTGATACCAAGGCGGCAGAACGGTAAATGTATGCGTGGTCACGCGGCCGGTGCGACCGAGATGGGTGGCGCGGACCTCAAGCGTGTAGTCGCGGGGCGAGAGCGAGGGGTAGGAAACTCGTTCGCCGGCCTTGGTGGGTGTCCACGTCGTCTCAGTGGGAAGAAGGCGGCGTTCGTAAGCGGGGCGCTCGCCAAATTCGTCGAAGGGCAGCGTGCCGGAAAACGTGAGGCTGCTGTTTTCCGCTTCAAGCGATGGCGGCGGAGTGGGGAGGGTCGTAGCGCGAGCGGTCTCGGGATCGGCGAAAGCGAATTCGAGGCGAGGCGGGTCGAGCCGATAGCTCGGGCGGAGTTCCGCGATGTTGAGTTCGAGGATGCGGTCCGCCGCCGTGATGGTGAGGGTGCTTCCGCTCGCCGAGAGATGGTGGACATCGGACAATAGCGTGAGCCCCTTGGCCTCGACGGTTTCCCAGGAAACAGTGCCGGCGGACTGGCGAAGACGCCCAAGCCGGGAATGGCCGTTTTGCTCACCGAGGAGCCAGACGGTGTTATCGGCGGTGGTGGCGAGGCGAGGGGTGCGGATGCCGGCGGTATAGGCGACGGGGATTTGCCGTTCGGAAAAGGTTACGCTCTCGTTGCTCGCGATGATGAGCGTTTTGTCGAGGCGGTGGAGGGTCGTGGCGGAGTTTTTCGGCAGGGTCGCGACTTTGGTGAAGGCGAAAGGGTAGGACGGCGCGGAGCGGTGGAGTTCGCTGCTGATCGTGGCGGCCCATAGATATTCTCCAACGACTGCGAGGCCCGAGATTTCCCCTTTGGGTTCAGTCAAAAGTGTGGGGGATCCTGTGCGAGGGTCGATGTGGTAAAAATGGTCTCCGGCAACGGCTAGAATGTTTCCGTCTGTAAGTTCAGTGATCACTCCTACGTCGGCCCCGCTGAGTTTGGTTTCTTTTGTCCCTATGCGGATCTTCTGCCAAAAGCCGGTGGCGATGCCATGCGTGGTATTGAGAAGGCTAAACGCGCGGGGTCGGATTTCACTTGGGCCGGAAAGGGGCCAGTAATCCGCGCGATCTTCGAAATTGATGAGGAGCCCTTCAGTGCGATACGCGGAAAGCGGGTAGGCGGTTGTTGGTGTGCTGGATCCGACGCCCAGTGGTTCGAACACCGATACTCCGCGGGTGGTTGCGACCCAGAGCCGCCCCGATCTATCGACGATCGCGTGGGTGGTGCCTTGAGCAGGCAGTGCTGCGGGGTGGGTTACCGTCGCGAGCTGGCCTGTCTCCAAATCAACAAACAGGACGCCCTTATTGTAGGTGGTCACAACCAACAGGTTTCCCCATTTCGCGAATGACGTGTGAAGGTAGCGGTCTCCGCTGTTTTTTATCGTCGACACTACAGAATAAGCACCGAGCTCCTTTTTGTAGATTCGCGGGGCTGAAAAAATGTAGGTGGAACTGACCCCGAACCAGAAAGTATCTCGTTTGTCGGGCAACTGCATCGCCAGGGTGGCGAGGTCTCGGTTTACAATCTCTGCTGGGCTACTTCGGTCGCTGGTGACGATCAATTTTCCTTCGAACGAGTGAAGGATCAATCGCGATGAATTGGGTATCTTTATTTGCTTCGGTGGATCTTTTTTTCCCGGCTCAATGAACCAAACGGTATCTTGGGTTGTCGCGACCAAATCGGCGCCTTGACGAGCGAGATACCAGATGTCTCCGGCTGTCTCCAAAGATGGAATTTCGATTTTTTCGTAGCGGCTTTGTTGGTTGAGTGGAAGTCGAAGTCGGCCAATTTCGTTGGGCGAGCTGACCCATAGCGTATCGCCGTCGACAAAAAGGCACCGGAAATTCAGCGAGCGGGGTTCTTGGAGAAATTCCCATTTCCCGTCTTCATAGAACCCAATTCTTGTTCCGGCTCCGACGATTTGCCCGTTCTTCGCCTCGGCGAGCTGCCAGATGCTCGTTTCACCTTGGAGATGGTTTGAGGTGAACGTAGTCGCAATTGGGACGATCTCTGCGGCTCGTGCCCCGGCCCATGCGATCGCGCAAAGACCCATGGTGAACAGACCGATTTGTCTGAGGCTGAGGTGCATCGAGGAGCGAAATGAAGGGACTACCTTTTAAAAGGTATCGGAGCACGCATGAGAATGGTATGCGGCGACATAGCCGGTAATTGTAGGTGAGTATACACTGGGGGCGTTATGAAAAAAACTGTCTCCCTCCTCCTTGCCGTGGTATCTACCATGTTTCTTTTCGCCGGTGCAACTCAGGCAGCGGAAAAGTTCGATCAATTGGCCGCTTCTTCGACGCGCCCCCCCTCAGGAGCTTCCGTCGAGTTGGCGACGGGCCCTTGTATCGGTATTCCCGACGAAACCTGAGTCCTTTGACCACCTCCCATGTTCAGCCTCGCTGCACTCAACTATCGTGAGATTCTCACGCGGGACGGGGGGCCGATCGAACGGATTTCCTCTGGCACGCTCGATGTGTTGGGGCGCAAGGAGCAGCAGGCGAATGCGTATCTCGCCCCCGGATTGATTCGCGGCAAACCCACGCACAGCCTCTACGGCAGCGCCGATGGCACCGGGTCGAACCGGTCGGCGCAGGTCGCGCGGCATATGGCGATCTCGGAGGCGTTGGAGCGCTGGGCGTTTTACGAAACGTCGCAGGGCGAGGACGCGCCGAAATTCGGATTCGATGAGGATAACTCGACGAACGGGATGGCGGCGTTTCCGGGGTTCTTCAAGGCCCAGGCGCGCAAGCGGGCTTACCACGAGGCGCTCGAGCGGTGGGCGCTCATCTCGTGGTGGTCCGGCCACATGCGGGCTTCGTTGGTGGGTGAAACCATGCTCGGAGTGACCGCGCTGCGGCTCGAACATTCGGCGAAATTCGGCGAGGTGGCGGTGCTGTTTCGCCGCTCGGCGGCGGGGCATGTGAGCTACGGCTATTCGGCGGGATCGTCGTTTCGCACGGCGGCCGCGAGGGCGGCGGTCGAGCTGGCGCGCAACGAATTTGTGGTGAGCTATTACAAGCTCCGCAGTGTCGCGAGCGAGGTGCCCAACTGCTTCGAGCGGCGCTGCCTCTACTTTGCGGGCGAGGAAGGCCATGCGGAGTTTTTGCGCCGGGTGTTTGACCGCAAACCGCACCGCGAGGCGAAGTGGAATGTTAAGTTCGACGGCGAGATTGCGGGCGCGTGGTCCAAGTATGCCACGGTGTGGCGGGTCGTGCCGGAGATGCCGTCGCGCGAGTATCTCGATCCGCGTAGTTCCTTCTTTTTCTGGTGAATCATGTATGATCCCACGCTCACCCGGCTGCGGGGCTGTGTTGTGCAGGAGGATCGCGCCGCGGCCGCGCGGATTTTGCGCGTGGCCTTTCAGGCGGGGCAGATCGCTCCACGGGATGCGATCGAACTGATGCTCGTGGTTCGGGAGGGGGCGCCGGAGATGATGTTTGCCGCGATCGAACGGCTGCGCGCCGGGGTGTCGGGTTGTTACCGCTATGTTCCCCGAATCGCACCATTCGCCGCTTGAATCGGCGTTGCTCGACGCGTTGCTCGCGGAGCGGCAACTGTCCGAGGAGCGCGCGTTGCTGCCGGGCATGCTGCAACATGACATGGCGAACGTGCTCTGTCAGTTGACGCTGGCGGCGTCGTTGTTGGACGACGTGAAGACGGAGGAGCAACGCACCGCCGTGACGCGGGACGTCCAAGGTGGGGTCAAGCGGATGAACGAGCTCCTCGAGGGCATGCGGGTGTTGTATGATCAGCGCGTCGGGGCGGCAGATTTCAAGCGAGGGGATTTCGCGGGTTTCCTGACTGAGTTGGTGCGGACGCCAGGCGTTTGGCCGGCGGGAGCGCCGATCCATTTGGACGTGCCGGCGATGATGTGGTGCACCTTTTCACCGACCTTATTGAGGCATGTGGTCGTCAATCTGATCGGCAATGCCGTCGCCTATTCGGAGGGGACTTGGGTGCGGTTGCGATTGAGCCGAGTGGGTGGCCATCGTTGGCAGGTTGCGATCGCCAACGGCGGACCGGGCATACCGGCGCATCATTTGCCCTACCTGTTCGAGTTGGGACAACGGGAACAGGTGCCCGCCAAATCGTCGCAATCGGGATTGGGCCTCTACATCACGCGCACCTGTCTGCGGATGCATGGCTCGACGTTGCGGGTGCGCTCGCGACCGCGGTTGACGGTGTTTGCGTTTACGGTCGAAGGGCCGCAGCGCGGCGCCGCCGTGCTCTGAGCGGATCTGGGTGGCGCGTGCGTCGTGGCCCGGGGGGGGGCGTTACGCCATCTGCAGACCGCGCATCGTGCCGGTGGCGGACGCGAATTTGTCGGTCTCGATGTCCATCCGTTGCAGCATCGAAACGAACAGATTGGGCAGCGGGTAATTGTGCTCTTTGTCGAAGCCGAGGTGCTGGCCATGACGGAAGCCGCCGCCGGCGAAGAGCGTCGGCAGATTGGTCGTCACGTGGGTGTTCGCGTTGCCGAGATTCGAGCCGTAAAGAATCATCGTGCGATCGAGAAGCGGCTCACCGTCTTCTTTCACGGCTTTCAGTTCCGTGAAGAGGTTTGCGAGGAGTTTCATGTGCATCTCGTCGACGGCCTTGAGCTGCGAGATTTTCGCCTCGGAACGGCCGTGGTGGGAAATGTTGTGGTAGCCGTCGGTGAGTTTTTGGTCGCCGAACTCGATCGCGGGGGAGCTCACGCTGTCGAGGAGGAGCGAGATCGAGCGGGTGGAGTCGGTCTCAAACGCGAGGCGCGCCATGTCATACATGAGCTTCACTTTCTCCATGTAGTCCTTGGGGCTCGCGGGATCGAGCGGGGCGGGGACGTTGACGACCGGGCGTGGGGTGCGCTCCCACGCCTTCGACATCTGCATGCGCTGTTCGAGGTCGCGCACGCTGGTGAAATACTGGTCGAGGCGATCGCGGTCGCGGGCGGTGACGCCACGCGAGAGGTCTTTCGCCTGACCGGCGACGGCGTCGAGGATGCTCTGGCCTTGGTCGAGTTTGCGCATTTGCGCGGCCACTTCCGCGGGCGAGCCTTGCACAAACATCCGGCGAAACACGTCGGAAGGTTTTTCCTCGCACGGGATCAGCGCGCCCGACGCGGTCCACGAGAGGCTGCGTTGGCCCTGCTGGACGTTGACGCCGAGCGTGAGCGACGGGAAACGCGTCTGGTGGCCGATGCGCTCGGCGATGTATTGGTCGAGGGAAATGGTGTTGCGGAAACCGCCGCTGCCGGGATGCGGTGCCGCGGTGAGGAAACACACGTCGGCGGGATGGCCGGCGTCGACGTCGGGGTGCGAGACGCCGCTGAATACGGTGAAATCGTCGCGGTGTTGCGCGAGGTGGCGGAGGTAGGGCGAGAGCGCGTAGCCGCGGCCCGTTTCTGTGGGGAAAAACTGGTCGGGTAGGAGTCCGAGATTGTTGCAGACCGCGAGCATGCGGCGCGGCTTTTTCGCGGACGCGGTGGACGCGGCGCGCGCGAAGGTCGGCAACATCGAGTCGAGCAGGGGCAGGGAAAGCACAATGCCGGTACCGCGGAGAAACTGACGGCGGGAGAGCGCCCGACGCGTGGAGACGAACGAACCGGGGTGGGAGGGCGCGGGTGTTTTCATAGTCGGGAGGAGGGGGCGGCTACTTGTTTTGGAAGAGGGGACTTTGGACGATCTCGTGCACGAGGCTACGCAGGCCGTAGCGCCGGGGGCTTGCACGTTGGAGGATGGCTTCGATTTCGGCACGGTCCGCGAAACGCGTGGGCGCGCCGGTCGCGAACACCACTAGCTGGCGCGTGAGGTTGCGCGCAAGCATCGCTTCGTCTTCGCGCACCAGGCGCTTGAAGGCGCGCACGTCGGCGAACGGGCGGCCATCGGGCAGTTCGCCGGCGGCATCGACGGGCAAACCGTAGTGAAAGGCGAACGGGTGGCCGTTTTTCCCGAGGCCTTTTTCGGCGGGCTTCTTCTCGTCGGCACCGCGATAACGGTCGCGCCACGCACCCATGACATCGAAGTTTTCGAGCGCGAAGCCGGGTGGATCGATCTTGATGTGACACGAGGCGCAGCTCGGGTCTTCGCGGTGTTTGGCGAGTTGTTGGCGGATGGTGACGGCGCCGCGGATATCGGGTTCGACAGCGGGCACAGCGGGCGGCGCGGGAATCTCGAGACCGAGAATGCGCTCGACGATCCATTTGCCGCGCAACACAGGCGAGGTGGTGGTGCCGTTGGCGGTGACTTTAAGGATGCTTGCTTGGGTCAGGAGACCGCCGCGCGGGCTGTCGGGCGGCAGGGCGACGCGGCGCATGGCCACGCCCTTGACGCCGGGAATGCCGTAGTGGAGCGCGAGGCGCTCGTTGAGGAAGGTGTAGTCGGCGTCGATGACCTGACGCGCCGGAAGATCGTGGCGAAGCATGTCGTCGAACGTGAGCTGAGTCTCCAAAACCGAGGCCTCGGCGAGCGCGTCGTCGAGGTAGTAGTCGTTGTAGAGCGTGGTGGAGGGCGTGGAGTCCTCCATTTTTCGCAGGTCGAGCCAGTAATCGAGAAACGCTTCCTGGAAGCGATGCGCGCGCGGATCGGCCAGGAGCCGCTCGGTCTCGGCGCGGAGGACCGGGGGTTGGCGCAACTCGCCGCGGGCGGCGCGGGCGCGCAGCGCGGCGTCGGGGGGGGTGTTCCACAGAAACAGCGCGAGCCGTGTGGCGAGAGCGTAGTCGTCGAGCGGGCCCGGTTTTTCGTCGAGAAACACGAAGCCGGGGGAGGCGAGCACGGCGGTGTAGCCGGCGAGCATGGCTTCGGCAAACGAGAGGCCGGCGCCGCGGCGTTCTTCGACGAGGGCGAGGAAGCGTTGCACATCCGCCTCGGCGACCGGGCGGCGGTAGGCGCGGGCGACGAAGGCGCGCATGAGGCGCTCGGCGTCTTGTCGGGGATTCTTGGAGACGACGTCTACGGCGACTTCGTCAAGGGCCTGGATGCGGTGGCCGGCGTTGCGGCCGGTCTCGCGGCGGTCGGCACGGTCGACGATGGGCAAGGTGATGCCGGGCGCTTTGCCTTTGACGCGGGTGAGCGGGAGTTCGCCGAAGAGGAGTTTGTAGCCGTCGGCGGTGGTGTCGTCGTAGAGCGGGCCTTCGACTTCCATCCAGCGGAAGGCGACGCTCGGCGCGCCGTCGGGCGTCATGAGCGGGTTTTTGAAATTGCTGGGGCGCGAGCGGTAAAAGCGCGAGGCATCGGGGACGAGGGTTTCGTTGGCGAGCAGCCAGACCTCGCCGAGGTCGTAGACGCCGGGCTCGGGAGTGAGATCGAAGGAGCCGACGCGGCGGTTCATCACGCCGTTGCGGGTGTAGACCGTGATCGGCTCTTCAGTGCGGCCGCGGGAAATGTCGTCGTAGTTGGGGGTGTTTTTGTTGGGAGGACGGACTTTGCCGACGGTGTCGGCGCCGTTCGCAAAACTCTTCGTGACGCCGCCCGGCGCCGCCCAGAGCGTGTAGCCGCTGAAGCGGATGCGGTAGCGACCGGCCACGGGCGCGCGGAATCCGTCCCAACGATACGTGAACCCGGTGACGTAGTTGCTCGACACCCAGCCGACCGCCTCGAGGTCGCGTGTCGCCGCGTCTTTGTCGCCGACCGTGAGTGGGGCGGTCCCCATGCGCACTTCGGGTTGCGCCTGCGTGCCGATGACGGGGTAGGTCATGCGGTCAGGTGAGGAATTGAAAGGGTTCGGGGTGAACTTGCTGGTGAGCGTGCGCTGGTCGCGAGCGTAGTAGCGCTTCGTCGTCGTGGGCGGGCGCTCCAATTGGACGCTCATCGCCTGCCGCATGGCGTAGTCGGCGGCGCCCATGTAGCGTGAGAGGTGGACGTGCGACACATCTAGGGCGTCGCCGATTTTGTTGAACCGAAACGCCTCGCCGTCATCGGGGAATTGTCCGCGAACCTGCAACCAGGGGGCCGAGAGGAGATCGCGCAGGGCGTTTTCGTATTCGTAGCCGTTGAGGCGACGTTGGGTGGCGCGGCCCTCGCGGGCGACCGTGGCGCGCTCGCTCGCGGTGAGCGCGGCGGCGAGCGGCGCGAGGAAGGCGTCGGCCTCGGCGGCGTCGGGGCGCTTTTTCTTATCCCTCGGGGGCATTTCGCCGGCGCGGAGGGCGTCGTGCACTTTCACCCAGCGGGCAAAGTTCGCGGGATCGTCCGGCTTGAACGTGAGCGAGGTGAGATCGAGGCCGCCTTTCTTTTCCACGTCGTCGTGGCAACTGGCGCAGTATTTTTCGGTGAAGGTGGCGGGGTCGAAAGCGGGGGCGGCGCAGAACGCGCGGGCGGCGCCGACGAGTGCAAGGAGAGCCGCGAGGGCGGCGACGATGGGGGCGGGTCTGACCTCCGGGCGGGAAGTCGGGATATTTACGCGCAAACGGCCCGCCCGGAGGTCGGGCCCTACCTTCGGAATGCTCATGCGAATTCGAGGCCCTTCATCGTGCCGGTGGACGAGGCGAATTTGTCGGACTCGATGCCCATGCGCTGCAGCATCGAGACGTAGAGATTGGGCAGCGGGTAGTTGCGCTCGCGGTCGAAGGCGAGGTGCTGGCCGTGGCGGAAGCCGCCGCCGGCGAGGAGCGTGGGCATGTTGAAACAGGTGTGGGCGTTGGCATCGCCGAAGTTCGAGCCGTAGAGGACCATCGTGCGGTCGAGCAATGTGTCTTCGCCTTCGCGGACTTTCTTCAGGTCGGCGATGAGGTTGCCGAGGAGCTTCATATGCCACAGGTCGATGGCCTGGAGCTGCGAGCGTTTGGCCTCGGATTTTCCGTGGTGCGAGAGGTTGTGGTAGCCATCGGTAATGGTGGCGTTGTCCAGTTCGAGGACGGGGGTGCTGACGCTGTCGAGCATGAGCGTGATCGAGCGGGTGGAGTCGGTCTCGAAGGCGAGGCGCGCGAGATCATACATCACCTTCACTTTTTCCATGTAGGCGGCGGGATTTGCGGGATCGATCGGCACGGAGGCGGAGACGACGGGCTTCGGTTTGTCCTCCCAGCCGCGCGAGGCTTTCAAGCGGTGCTCAAGGTCGCGCACGCTGGTGAAATATTGGTCTAGGCGGTCGCGGTCGCGCGCGGTGACGCTGCGCGAGAGCTCCTTGGCCTGACCGGCGACGGTGTCGAGGATGCTGCGGCCCGTATCGAGTTTGCGGATTTGGGCGGCGACTTGGTCGGGCGAGCCTTGTAGGAAGAGCTGTTTGAACACGTCGGCAGCTTTGTCTTCCGGCGGGATGGCGACGCCGGTGCCGGTCCACGAGAGGCTCTTGGTGCGGGTATTGACGCCGAGGGTGAGCGACGGGAAACGCGTGAGGACGCCGATCTGCTCCGCGATGTGCTGGTCGAGCGAGATCGTGTTGCGAAACGCGCTGCTGCCGGGGTGCGGCGCGGCGGTGAGGAAACAGATGTCGGCCGGGTGGCCGCCGTCGACGTTGGGGTGGGAGACGCCGCTGAAAACGCTGAAGTCGTTGCGGTGGTCTTTGAGCGGCGCGAGGTAGGGCGAGAGCGCGTAGTCGCGACCGGCGGTCGCGGGGAAAAACTGATCCGTGAGGAGCCCGAGATTGTTGCAGATGCCGAGCATGCGGCGGGGCTTGGCGGTCGGTCCGGTGGGCGAGCCGCCGGTCGCGGCTTTCGCGAAGGCGGGCAGCATCGAGTCGAGAAACGGCAGCGACATCACGATGCCGGCGCCGCGGAGAAACTGGCGGCGGGAGACGGCGCGGTGGGTGGAGATGTGGACGGAGGGACGAGAGATCGGCATGGGGCGGGAGGTAGGTGCCTGCTTGCAGGCGATGGATTACTGGATGGTGGGCCGGGGTCGAGGGATCGCCTGCAAGCAGGCTCCTACTTACTGAGGAACAGGTCGCTCTGGACGAGCTCGTGAATGAGGGTGCGCACGCCGTAGTGACTGGCGCGGGCGCGTTGGAGGATTTTATCGATCGCGGCGCGATCGCTGAAGCGCACGGGTGCGCCGGTCGCGTAAACGGTGAGCTGCTTGGCGAGGTTGCGGGCGAGCTGCGCCTCGTTTTCGACGAGCAGGCGCTTGAACTCGCGGATGTCGGCAAACTTCCGGCCGTCGGGCAGTTCGCCGCTCGCGTCGACGGGTTGGGCAAAATGGAAAACGAATTTCTGGCCGCCGTGACCGAAGCCTTTTTCGGGCGGCGCGGCGTCACCGGTGGCGCGGTAGCGGTCGCGCCACGCGCCCATGACATCGAAGCTCTCAAGCGCGAAGCCGGGCGGATCGATTTTCACATGGCAGGCGCCGCAGGATTCCTGATCGCGATGTTTGTCTAGCTGCTGGCGGATGGTGGTCGCGCCGCGGATATCGGGATCGATCGCGGGAAGTTTAGCGGGGGGCGGGGGCGGCGGCTGGCCGAGGATACGCTCCATGATCCAGACGCCGCGAACGACGGGGGATGTCGTCGTGCCGTTGGCGGTGACTTTCAGGACGGCGGCCTGCGTCATGAGGCCTCCGCGCGGGCTGTCGGCAGGGACGGGCACGCGGCGGTGGGCCACGCCGGTGAACGCGGGCAGACCGTAGTGCTGGGCGAGGCGCTCGTTGACCATCACGAAGTCGGAGGCGACGACGTTGCGGGCGGGGGCGTCGGTGCGCACGAGCTCGGCGAAAAATTGCTGGGTCTCCTCGAGCGCGGATTCGGTGAGCAGATCGTCGAGGTAGTAGTCGTCGTAGAGCGCGGAATCGGGCGCGGTGCCCATCGTCTTCCGGAGATCGAGCCAGTAGTCGAGAAACGCGTTGACGAATTGCTGGGACTTCGGGCTGTTGAGGAGGCGCTCGGTCTGGGCGCGGAGCACGGCGGGTTTGCGGAGTTGGCCCTTCGCGGCGACGGCGCGTAGCTCTGCATCGGGCGCGGAGTTCGTGAGGAAAAATGCGAGGCGGGCGGCGACGGCGTGGTCGTCGAGTTTACCGGTTTTTTCTTCGAGGCAGACAAATTCCGGGGAGCAGAGGACGGCGGTGTAGCCGGTGATCATCGCATCGGCGAAGGCGCCGCCGGATTTCAGCACGCCCTCGACGACGGGCAAAAAGCGCCGCACTTCGCTCTGGGCGACGGGCCGCCGATACGCGCGCTCCACGAAGTTTTTCATGAGCCGCGCGGCGTCTTGCGCGGGCTGCGTGGTGACGACCTCGATCGGGGCGGCGCCGACGGCGGGTTGGGGGATTTTCTTCAACGGCAGATCGCCAAAGAGCACTTTATGGCCAGCGGTAGGCCACGCTTCGAGGAGCGGTCCCTCGACCTCGAGCCAGCGGAAGGCGACGCCGGGCTGGCCGTCTTTTTCGGCGAGTGGATTTTGCCAACGGCCCGCGCCGGGGCGGGAGCGGAAGAGGCGCGCGGCATCGGGGCGGATTGTCTCGCCCTCGAGGAGCCAGACGTCGAGTTCGTTGACGCCGGGCTCGGGCTGGGCGTCGAACTTGCCGAGCAAACGAAGCTGCCGCGGCGGCGTTTCAGAGTAGATCGTGACCGGCTCGGAGCGGCGGCCCTTGGTGACGTCGTCGAGATCGGGAATCCACCACTTCACGACGGAGGGGTGCTGCATTTTCCCGTCTTTGCCGAGCACGGCTTTGCCGGGGCCGACCCAGACGGAGAAGGTGTTGAGGCGGATTTTGTAGCGGCCCGCCATGGGGGCTTTGAAGGTGTTAAATTTCGGCTCGATGGGCTCGTAGTTGCTCGCGACGACGCCGACGGCTTCGAGTTCGCGTTTCGCGGGATCGGCGGCGCCGACTGTGGTGGGCGCCTTGCCGGCGCGCACTTCGGGCTGCGGGCGGTCGCCGAGCATGGGGAACGAGGCGCGCTCCGGCGACATGTTGAACACGGAAAACTTCATCGGCCCCGTGAAGCTCCGCTGGTCGCGCGCGTAGTAGCGGGTGACTTTTGGCTGGGGCGCTTCGACCTGCTTGGCCATCGTCTGGCGCAGCGCGTAGTCGGCGGCGGCGAGGTAGCGGTTGAGCTGCACGTGCGACATGTCGAGGGCATCGCCGACTTTGTTGAAGCGGTGGGCCTCGCCGTCCTCGGGAAGCGAATCGCGGATCTGCAGCCACGGTGCGTGGAGGAGGTCGCGCAGGGCGTTTTCGTATTCGTAGCGGTTGAGGCGGCGCTGGGTGGCGCGGCCCTCGACGGCGGTGCGGGCCTGTTCAGCGGCGGTGAGCGACTTCGCGAGCGTCGCGCTGAATTTTTCCAACTCGGACGGCTCCGGGCGTTTTTTCTTTTTCGGCGGCATCTCGCCGTCGGCCACGCGGTCGAAGACGGTGATCCACTTCGCCAAATTCTTCGGATCGTTCGGATCGAATTTCAGGGCGGTGAGATCGAGGTCGCCCTTTTTCTCCACGTCATCGTGGCAGCCCGCGCAGTGTTGCTCGATGAACGCCGCGGTGCCCTGCGGAGCGGCGTGCGTGCGCGTCGACAGGCCGAGAACGAGCGCGGTGGCAGCGCAGCCGAGGGCGGCGGGCAGACGAAGGGTGGGACGGGGAAACATGTCGGAAGTCGGTCGTGCGGTGGGAAGGCGACGAGACGCCGTTTTTGTCGGATGATTACACCGGGGCGTCAATTGGCGGTTGGGGAATTTTTAGCGGGCATGGGTGGGCGGCGGCAGGACGTTTGGGGCGGGCGGGCGTTTCTCGTTTGTCGCGGCATTCCGGGTGTGCCTCGCTGAGCGGGCCTCGCCATGTCCACCGCTCCTGCCGCCGTCACCGTCCGCCGCGAATCCGTCGTGCTCCCGACCTACGAGCCGCACGCCCCCGACCGGAATCCGATGTTCTTGGAGAAACGGGTTTACCAGGGCTCCGGCGGCGGCGTGTATCCGTTGCCGTTTACGGACCGCATCGCGGAAAAGCCCACCCCGCGCGCATGGGACGCGGTGTATATCGAGAATGAGTTTCTCGCGGTGATGATTTTGCCCGAGCTCGGCGGTCGCATCCATCGCGCCACCGACAAGACCAACGGCTACGATCTCATCTACCATCAGACGGTGATCAAACCGGCGCTCGTGGGCCTCGCGGGACCGTGGGTGAGCGGCGGGATCGAGTTCAATTGGCCGCAACACCACCGCCCGTCGACGTTTATGCCCGCGGAGGTCGCGATCGAGCACGGCGACGATGGCTCGGCGACGGTGTGGCTCTCGGAACACGATCCGATGGCGCGCATGAAGGGCATGCATGGCGTGTGCCTGCGCCCGGGCCGCGCGCTGCTGGAACTCAAGGCCCGCGTCTACAACCGCACGGCTGACGTGCAGACGTTTCTCTGGTGGGCGAATGTTGCGACACGCGTGCACGAGCGCTACCAGTCGTTTTTCCCGCCGGACACGACCTACGTGGCGGACCACGCGAAACGCGCGATGAGCACGTTTCCCCGGGCGACCGGGCACTACTACGGCGTCGACTATGGGACCCGTGCCCGTGTCGGCGTGCCCGCCGGCGAACGCCCGCGCCAGTATCCGCCGATCGCGGGCTGCGCGGCCAACGACCTCTCGTGGTATGCGAACATTCCCGTGCCCACGTCGTATATGGGCATGGGCTCGCGCGAAGATTTTTGCGGCGGCTATGACCACGCGGCGGAGGCGGGGCTGGTCCACGTTGCGAGCCACCACATCTCGCCCGGCAAGAAACAATGGACGTGGGGCAACCACGAGTTCGGCTACGCGTGGGACCGCAATCTGACCGACGCAGACGCCCGCGGCGAACACGCGCCCTACATCGAGCTCATGGCCGGCGTCTACACGGACAACCAGCCCGATTTCTCCCACCTGTTGCCCGGCGAAACCAAAACATGGACCCAGTGCTGGTATCCGATCCGCGCCATCGGCCCCGCCCAGCACGCGAATACCGCCGCCGCGATTTCGCTGCGGCCGACGCCACGCGCCGTGCGTATCGGAGTCGCGGTGACGGCGGTGCATCCCGGCGCCCGAATCACGCTCACGGTTCGCGGGAAAACGCTCGCGGCCGTCACACGCGATCTCTCGCCGGCAGCGCCTTGGGTGGAGACGGTGGCTTTGCCGCGAACGGCGCGCCCGCGGGCCGGAGTTGATTTCACGCTCAGTGTCACCACTGCGGACGGACGCGAATTGATCCGCTACACCCCGCGCGAGGTGCCGTCGGCCCCCGTGCCACCTGCGGCGACCGAGCCGCCGGCGCCGTCAGCGGTGGCGAGTGCCGACGAACTTTACCTCATCGGCCTGCACCTCGAACAATACCGGCACGCCACCCGCTGTCCCACGCTCTACTGGCGCGAGGCGCTGCGGCGCGACGCCGGCGATGCCCGCTGCCACCTCGCCCTCGGGCGCTGGCACCTGCGCCGCGGAGAGTTTACGGAGGCCGAGGGACATTTCCGCGCGAGCATCGCTCGGCTAACGGCGCGCAACGCCAACCCCGCGGACGGCGAGCCGTTTTATCAACTCGGACTTTGCCTGCGCCAGCTCGGGCGCGATGACGAGGCCTATGATGCGTTCTACAAATCCACGTGGAATCAGGCGTGGCAATCGGCCGCCTACCACGCGCTCGCCGAGATCGACTGCACCCGCGCCGACTGGACTGCGGCGCTCGATCACCTCGACCGCAGTCTGCGGTTGAACACCGACCACCTCCGCGCGCGCAACCTCCGCGTGCTGGTGTTGCGACGGCTCGGTCGCGACACCGACGCGGCCGCGCAACTCGCCGCGACCCTCGCGCTCGATCCGCTGGATGCGTGGGCACGGCACCTCCGCGGCGATGCGCTGCCCGCTGACACGCAAATCTGCCTCGACCTCGCGCTCGACCACCTGCGCGCAGGTTTCCACGCCGAGGCGCGCGAACTGCTCGCCATCGCCGGAACCGCGCCGGTCACCGCCGGCACGGCGCCGCTGCTCCGTTACTACCTCGCGTGGACGTGTAACCTATTGGGTTACACGGCAGAGGTGCGCCGCGCGCTCGTGGCGGCGGAAAAAGCCGCGGCGGACTATTGTTTTCCGGCGCGGTTGGAGGAGATCGCGATTTTGCGGTTTGCGATGGCGGAGCAGCCGCGCGCGGCGCGGGCCCCGTTTTACCTTGGTAACTTGCTCTACGCGCGGCGCCGGCACCGGGAGGCCATCGCGCTCTGGGAGCGCGCCGTGCAGCGCGAGCCCGCCAACGCCGTGGCGTGGCGCAATCTCGGGATCGGGGCGTTCAACATCCTGCGCCGGCCCGCGCTCGCCCGCCGCGCCTACGACGCGGCGCTGCGCGCGAATCCGCGCGATGCGCGCCTCCTGTTTGAACGCGACCAACTCCGGAAACGCCTCGGCGTGGCGCCGGCCCGCCGGCTGCGCGCGCTGGAGACGTTTCCCGACCTGCTCGGCACGCGCGACGACCTCGCCGTGGAACTCTGCGCGCTTTTCAATCAACTGGGCCGTCCGGAGGACGCGCTCGCGATCGTGTCGACGCGCCGGTTTCAGCCGTGGGAAGGCGGCGAAGGGCAGGCGCTCGGCCAGCACACGCGCACACATGTGCTGCTCGGCCGGGCGGCGCTCGCGGCGGGAGATGCGGCGGCGGCGCGACGCGAGTTTTCAACCGCGCTCGGTGCTCCGGAGAATCTCGGCGAGGCCCGTCACCTGCTCGCCAATACGAGCGATCTCCATTTCTGGCTGGGCGAGGCCTGTGCGGCCGACGGCGATATCGGCGCGGCGCGTGAGCACTGGATGCGCGCAGCGACGGCGCGGGGCGATTTTCAGGAGATGAGTGTGCGCACGTTTTCCGAGATGACGTATTTCTCGGCGCTGGCGCTGCGCCGGCTCGGTCGGGCGGGCGCCGCGGAAAAATTGCTCCGCGCGTTGCTGCGCCACGCACAGACCCGCGCCCGTGAGCTCGCGCGCACGCCGGCACAGGTCGACTATTTCGCCACCTCGCTGCCGACGATGCTGCTCTTCGACGACGATCTCACCGAGCGTGAGCGCACGGTGGCGCTGTTTCTCGAAGCTCAGGCCCGGCTCGGCCTGGGTGAACACGCCGCGGCCCGGCGGCTGCTCGCGACCGTCCTTCGGCACGACCCGGCGCATGCGCTGGCCCGGGATCTTCTCGCTTAGTCCGGGCGGTCTGGTTCCGCGCTGGAGCTGGGGCCGTGGCTGTGGTGCTTTCGTCGTCCGGCGACTTTACTGGCAGGCTCGGACCGTCGACCCAACGCCCCTCGACCAAGATGCGGCGGAAGACGGCGGGCACACCGCGCTCGTTTTGGTGAATCAGCCCCGCGAGCGTGCGCAACGCGACGGCGCCGATTTCCCGACAATTTTGGTCGATGCCGGCGGGAAAATTTCCGTCGAGCACGCTCGTGGTGGCCACGGCCAAATCACGCGGCACGCGCAGACCGGTTTTCGCGAGCAGGGCCCGCAGCGTGGGCAAGGTTGTAATCACGGCGTCCGGTCGCGCGCTGCTGAGCCAACTGCGCAACGCAGCGAGGGTGGCTGGAGCCAGGTTTTCTTCAATCAGGAGGGGTGGTAGGCGATCGCTCGAGGTGGTCAGGTCCGCTTGGCTGCGGAGAAATCCAGCGCGGAAATTGCCGCGGGTGTTCCGATCAAATTGCCCCGAAGTTACGAAGCCGATCCGGCGGTAGCCCCGCGCGTGAACGCGTTCGAAGGCGAGGCTGCCGCATTCGCTCTGGTCGCACACCACGGCATGGGCGCGTGGGGTGGGGAGGGAGAGACCGAGCCGAACAATGGAAAAATGGCTCCAATCAAAGCCCTCGAGGTTCAGTCCGTGGCCGTGCGGAGGGAGGAGCAGACCGCGCACGCCGCGGGCGAGGAGGATTTCGAGCAGACGTTCTGACGAAAGATCCGGCCCCACCACAAATTCCTCCAGGCGGAAACCAAGCAGGCCAGCGGACTCCTCGGCGCCGTGCCAATATGCATCGAACTCATTCAGCCGACGGAGCGCCGCGGGTTCGGGCCATTGGTTGATCCACGCGATGGTCGCGGAGATGGGCACGGCGCTCTTGTTGCGCCGATAGGCCGCCAGCGAGGCCAGCATCGGATCAGGCCGGTAACCGAGCCGTTGGGCGGCGGCCGTGATCTCATCGCGCCTCGCGGGTGAAACACGGCGGTCGCCGCGCAGCGCCAACGAGACGGCCACGTGGGAGACGCCCACGGTCTTGGCCACATCCCGGAGGGAAATACGGGTCGAGTTGACGTTGGAGCGATGGGGCATGGTGGTCGCGAAAGCGTGCCGAAAGCAAAGTTGGTTACCAGTGAAACCTTCGGCATGATTGATGCCGGCGCCAAGGGGGTAATTGTGCGCGAGGGGACGGTCTCCAACCGACCGGACCATCGGCCTTTCCCTCTACTTTTTCGAACGACTACACATGAACCCCCGCATCTTCCTGACCTGCGCCTTCGCACTCGTCCCAGCAGTAAACTACGCCCAAAACGCGCCGATTCCGTCCGTTGCGCCCGGGACACCGCCGGCCGCAGGTGTTCCGACGTCAGAGACGGTCGAACTTTCGCCCTTTACGGTGAACACCGACCGCGACAACGGTTTCACCGCCGTCAACGCCGGCACCGCGACGCGGCTCGCGCTTGAGATGAAGGACGTGCCCGCAGCGTATCAGGTCATGACGCGCGACTTCATCGATGCGCTCGGCATTACCAATGTCCAGGAGGCCACCCAGTGGGCAACGAACGGCGGCAGCATCCCCGACGGCAACGGCCAGGACGTGTTCAACATCACGTTCCTCGCGAATATGCGCGGCGTCGCGCTCAGCGGCGGCCAGCAGCGCAACAACTACATTTCCGCCGGCACGCTCGATAGCTATTCGCTCGAGCGCTACGATTTCAGCCGCGGACCGAACGCCGCGCTCTTCAGCATCGGCGGCAATACCGCGCTCGGCGGCGGCATGGGCGGTCAGACGAAGCGCGCGCGCTATGACCGCGCGGCCGACAGCGTTTCGTTCACTTACGGCTCGTGGGACTACAAACGCACCACGATCGATATCAACCGTCCGCTGACCGACCGCCTCGCGGTGCGTGCGAACGCCGTGATCTTCGACCGTGGCGGGTGGCGCCTGGGTGAGTTTGAAAAGACCAAAGGCATCACCGTCACCGCTTCCTACATGCTCACGAAGAAAACCGAGCTGCGCATTGAGGGCGCTTACGACCACACCAAACGCAACAATCCCCAATCGAATCTCTTCGACAACGTCTCCGGCTGGGACGGGCGCACCGTTTTCCGCGGTCCGATCACCAATGCGATTTGGGGCAACCAGAGCGCCACGCCCGGCGCCGCCAACGCGCTCGGCTACACGCTGACGTGGAACGGCGAGACGCAGGGCGTGAACCGTCAGGGCAGCCCCTACTACGTTTACAGCCCGTTCTCCGGCCAGAACCTGATCATGAATTACCAGAACGAAGGCTACACGCGCCGCGCCGACGAGACCGCACGCACGCCGATGCTCTGGAACGGCACCGTTTACACGCGCGCCCTCACGCCGGCCGGCGCCGCCGCGCTGCCCTTTGGCAACGGCGGCTCCACGGCCACCTTGCCCGCGCTCATCACGAATACGGCCAACGGCGGCGAACTCGATCTACGTTATCAACCGCTCCTGCCCGACGACCGTTTCAACCGCGCGCTCGCCGGCTCCGCCTTCCGCGTGCCCGACAAACGCTACACCAACTCCCTCGACACCGAGATCCTCGGCCAGCTCACCAAAGACGCGAATTTCACGCTCGCGCATCAAGTCGGCGAGAGCCTCTACCTCGAACTCGGCGGCGATGTGAACCAGGTGCACGACCGCCGGATGAACCCCAACAATCTCCGCAACGTCCGTATCGACATCAACCAGACGCTGCCCAACGGCACGACCAACACGCATTTTCTCCAGCCCTACATGGACAGCCCGCTCGTGTGGAACAACCGCTTCACGACCAACACGTCCCTCCGCGGCAACATCGGCTGGAAGCACAACTACGGAAAATGGGGCGACTACGTGCTCAACCTCAACACCTCCCTCGCCAAGCGCGACATCAAGAACCGGAACTACGTTTATAGCATGACCACGAACGCCGACTCCCGCATGTGGCAGGGCGCCGACGAGCAGATCCGCTTCCGCTACTACTGGAACGAAGCCTCGCGCCCCTACACGGACTCCGGTGTCCCGTCCTCCGTCTACAAGGTCAATTGGGTCGATCTCAACAACCCCGTCGCCTCGACCGTCGCCATCCAGCCGCGCTGGGTGATCGGCGATTGGAACGATCAGGCGGAGACCTTCAACAACGCCATCCTGGCCGGCAGCGCGAAATACTTCGGCGGCAAACTCGTGCTCCTCTCTTCCACGCGCTACGACGCCTTCGAGACCAAACAACGCTCGCGCAGGGAATTTGGCGACCTCCCGGCTAATTGGGACGGCAGCACGCTCTACTACAAACCCGACGCCCCGGCCGATTGGCGCGCGCTCACCTACCTCCCTCGCGATAACAATACCGGCGCCGCCCTCGCCACCGCACCGATCCCCGCCGCCACGCGCCCCCGCGTAAACACCGCCATTCCCGCCAACACCTCGAACAACGGCGTGCAGGTCGGCGTGCCCTTCTTCGCGAACGACCGTTTCCGGAACGATTACAGCAACCCCGTCAACAAGGGCAGCGGCTTCCGCGTCAGCGACGGTTTCGTTTACCACGCCCTGCGCTGGGTCTCGGTCACAGCCAATTACGCGACCAGTTACGTCATGCCGCCGGTCGGAGCGTTTACGCTCACCAACGACGTCGTCGAGCCGCAGACCGGCCAAGGCTACGACACCGGACTGCGTTTCACTCTCTTTGGCGGACGCCTGACGGCCAACACGAACTACTTCTACAACGTCGAGGAGCATCAACGTATCGCCGCTCCCACCACCGCGGCCATCAACAGCCTTCTCGGCCGCAACAACGCCAACGACGCCACCTCCGGCGGCCGCAATACGCGCGGCATCCCGGATGTATTTGGCACCGACTACCAGTCGGCGAAGAACCGCGGCATCGAAATCGAAGTGCAGGGCCAGCTCGCGAAGGGTCTGCGCATGATGGTGAACTACGGCACCGGCAAAGTGGAAAACTACGAGCGCTTCCCGCTCGCCCGTGGCTTCGTGCTCGAAAACGCCGCGGCCTACAAACAGGTGCTCGAAGACGCCGGCGGCATGCTCGATACCACGCAGAAACCGAGCAATGCCCCCAACGCCCCCGGTCTCGCGGTGATTAACCCCGCCGTCACACCCGCCGTTTCCGCCGAGCGCACCAACGCCGTCAACGACTACAACAACATCTGGATCAACTACGAATCCATCCTCACCGATACGCCCCTCCGCGGCACCAATCGCAAGACGGCCAATGTCTTCATCGACTACACCGTGCAGACCGGGCGCTTCAAAGGCCTCAGCTTCGGCCTGGGCGGCCAATATCGCGGCACCAATTTCCTCCAATACCGCACCGCCGATACGATCGTGAACCCCGCCAACCCCAACGTCGCCATCGACGATCCCAACCTCGGCACCAACGACGGCGTTTACGTGAAGCTCCCCACGATCTTTACCGCCACCGCCGGTTACACGCTGAAGCTAAAGTCGGGTGCGCGCTGGCTGCCCAACCAAGTCGTGTTCCAGCTCCGCATCCGCAATCTCACGAACAACCAGCAGGTGGTTTATCAGGACGCCGGCCTGCAAGCCCGCCCGCCCGGTGGCGACATCACGAAACCGAATCGCGTGAGTGTGCCGGTGCGCATCGGCGGCTTCACCGAGCCGACCAGCTTCCTGTTTACGACGACGTTGAAACTCTGACGCGAGCGGGTGCCCGGCCGGCCCGTTTGCAGGGCCGGCGCAGATTTGGGTTCAAACCTTGGGAAACCCTAAAACGAGCATTGACAACCCTGCGCGGCGCTTTGTTTTCATCCCCTCCTCTCGGGTGACACAGGTCGCTCGAAGCCACGTTGCCTGGTAGCTCAGTGGCAGAGCAGGTGACTGTTAATCACTTGGTCGTAGGTTCGATCCCTACCCGGGCAGCCATTGAGGCCCAACATCTTAAACCGATGTTGGGCCTCTCCATTTAAAATGAGCTTGGCCACTTCTTGGCCACTTTCGAACAGCTGGAGACTTGGCATTGGCGGCATAAGGCGACGGCCAGCGTGAGGTTTCGCGGCTTGTTCTCTTAGAATTTGAGCTTCGCCCACGACAGTTGTGCGGGCCTCCGCCCGCGGCCACCCAACCCGATCAGCCGTGCTTCGCAGCGAAAACCCCGCGTTAGTTCGCTCTTTATTCGAAGAATAAAGAAGCGAAAAGGGCCGTTCTGACAGGAACCAATTTGCCGGGAACTGGTGCACTGGATTTGCCGCTCTGGAAGCACACGACAAGCCTGCCGGAATAAACGTGACCGTTCACCCCTGCGCACTACGCCGCCTACTTGGAGCGGTTTCGAGCTGCCTTCACAGGCATGCTGAGGAAGGTCAACATATCAAAGGCGCTCGCGAGGACGACGCCGACGCAAGCCGTCGTTTAACCCAAACATCCACATCGATAACAAGGAGCACGGCACGCTGCGTATCGCGGTCGACAAAGACTATCTCAAGCAGGGCGAAAAGAACTTGCTCTACAAAGAATTCGGCGTGCGCGTCTCCGGCAGACAAAATCTCAAAACGTTCGAGATGGATACCAATTCACTGCGGTTCATCGAGCTCTTGGATCAAGACGGTGCATATTCTCAGTCGTATCTCGACGGCCTGCTCAAGCGGGCTGCACCAGCCTGGGCCGACTTGGCGGACGCCGACGCCT
>CALRZR010000003.1:0-78417 GCA_943372705.1 Opitutus sp. GAS368
TGGAGGTGGATGAGGCCGCGGACGGCGCGCGCGACGATGTTGCCGTAGACGGTGACGCCGCCGGTGTTGTCGTCGAGGTAGACGCCCCAGGCGAAATGCGGCGACACCCACTTTCCCTTTTCGAAACCGAAGCCGAGCATGTCGTGAAACCAGTTGTGGCGGATGATCGAGCCACGCGCGCCGAGCCAGTCGCGACCGCCGGTGTAAATGGCTCCGGTATCGGCCGTCTCCAGATTTACGTGACGCACGTGGTTGAACTCGATGACGTGGTTGTTGCCCATGAACTGAATCGCGAAGCGCGGACAGTCGTGGATGAGGTTGTGGGCGGCGCGCTGGCCGACGCCGCGAAGCGAGACGCCGACGCCCTGTTTGTAGAGACGGCCGGTGTGATGGATGTAGTTGTTCTCCGCGAAATTTCCGGCGGAGGTGAGGGTCTTTTGGTCGCCACCGGAGAGGGTGATCGCGCTGCTGCCGATGTCGTGGAGGTCGCAGCCGACGACGCTGTTGGCGGTGCCGCCGTCGATCGAGATGCCGTTGCCGGAGTAGTCGCCGACGTTGCGAATGGTCGAAGCGACGAGGCGGCAGGCGGTGGTGTCTTTGAACGTGATCGCGGTGCCCTCGGCGCCCTCGAAGACGAAACCGCGGAAGGTGACGTGGGCGGTGCCGGCGCCGAGTTGGACGAGCGTGCGGAGCGTGGGCGCGAAGACGGTCGTGAGATCGGCGCCCTCGGGCGGCCAGAAGTAGAGCGTGGCGGCGGCGCGGTCCAGATACCACTCGCCGGGCGAATCGAGCTCCTCGCGGACGTTGCGCACGTAGTAGCGGTCGTCCGGGCGGATGCTGTAGGAACAACCGGCGGCCAGCGTGATCGTGCGCGTCGCGGGATCGAGAGCGGCGATGCGCACGAGATTGTTCCACCAGTTGTAGCGAGGGAAAATCATGACCTCGGCTTCGGTGGGATTGGCCCACGTGCGGGCGTCGGCCTCGGCGTAGTGGAAGGTGCGTTTGTCCTCGCCGGGGATTTCCTTATACATGTCGACGTGTTTGCCGGGGACGTAGGCGAAGCCGCCGCCGTAGGGGTTTTGCGGATCGTAGTTCGGATAGCGCGCGAGGATTTGCTGGCGTCCCTCGCAGAGCAGCATGCGAAAATTCACGCCCTTGAAACCTTGGGCGCCGACATCGGCCTTGAGGATTTTTCCCTCGTGCGGGGTGAAGCGAGCGATGGGTTTTCCGCCGAAAATGAGCGGGTGCTCGTCGCGGTAGCCGCGCCATTCGACGGGGGCGGCGGCGGAGCCGGAGTCGCGGGCTTCGAGCTGGAGCGGGCGGGCTAGGTTGTAGCGGCCGGCGCGCACGTGAACGGTGAAGGGCGTGGCGGTTTCGCCCGCGGTGCGGCGACGACGGATTTCGTCGCGGGCGCGTTCGAGTGTCGCGAAGGGGCCGTCGGCGGCGTTGGCGGCGGGGGCGGCGAGTTGGCCGCTCCAGGTGTCGCGACCGGCGGGCGAGACAAAGAGATCGGTGGCGGCGAGGAGCGGGGTGAGCGACGACAGCAGGAACGCGGCGAAAAAGGGGCGGATAGTCATGTCAACCCGAGGATGACGGCATGCGCTGCACGCCGGTGACGTCGGCGCCGTTGGGGAGGGTGTATTCCCGGGAGGCGAGGCGCGGATGAAGCGCAGCTGAACGGGCGCATTAGAAAGCCCGGCCGGTGAGGGACGGGCGAGGGGAGCGGCGCGCGGAAGCGCTGAGCGGCGCGTTGGGACAACGCGCCCTACCGCTGACGAATGCGGCTCAGAGGTCGAGCGTGGTGCTGAGAACGTATTTGCGCGGCTCGAGGTAGTAGAAGGCGTCGCGGTAGTTGCGGCCGTTGAGGGTGCGGATGCCGGTGTAATACGGGTCGTCGTGATCGAGGAGGTTGTTGACGTTGAGCTGCACGCGGAGGGTGCGGTTGCGGAGCTTGAAGTTGTAGCCGGCGGTGGCGGTCATCGTGTAGTAGGCGGGAGCCTTGATGTAGTCGAAGGCGTTGGTGATCTGGTTGCCGATGATGCGGCGACCGATGACGGAGGCGCCGCCGCCGAGGCTGAGGCCTTTCAAGGGGCCGCGGGAGAAGGAGTAGTTGCCGAAGATGTTGGCGGTGTAGTCGGCCTGGTTGTTGAGGGCGCGACCTTCGTTGCCGCTCTGGATGCGCGTGCGGATGGCGGCGATGTCGGAGTTGATTTGGTTGACGTTGGTTGTCGTGGGCGCGGTGAGCGCGGCGGTCCACGTCGGGAGATTTTCTTCGAGGTAACGGATCGTGTCGGGAAGGGCGTTGGACTGTTTGGTCGAGGGGGTGCCGAAGCCACCGCGGAGGCGGAAGTTCTTCGTGAGGTTGGCGACGAGATCGAGTTCGTAGCCCTTGGACGAGATGTCGGAGGTGTCGCGGTAGGCGGTGGGGAAGGTTTTGTCGGTGCGCTGGATGTTGTTCCAGATGCGGTTGATTTCGGTGACGCCGAAGCCAGTCACGCGGTTCTTCTCGGTGGTATCATAGTAGCCGACGGAGCCGACGATGGTGCCTTCCATCAGGCGGAAGCGGATACCACCGGAGTAGCCAAGACCGCTGGTCTGGTCGAATTGCTTGAGGAAGAGGCTGGGGTCGCCGGCGCCGATGGGGTTGAAGGTTTCGGAGACGTTGGCGTAGACGCCGAGGGACGGAATGGGGAAGTAGGTGAGGCCGCCGGAGAAGACATTCGTGGCGAGCTGTTTTTCCAAAATGGCGGTGGTCGCGGGGCGCCCGGTCGTCGTGTTGAACGTGCCGATCGCATACTCGTAGCTCTGATATTTGTCGTGGCGCAGGCCGCCGACGACGGTGATGCGCTCGCCCCAGATTTTGGCGACGGTGGCGAGTTGGAGGGTGTCGAGCTGCTGGCGCTGGCTGCGGTAGCGGGTCGGAACGTTTTCCCATGTGATCGTGGCGGTGTCGTCGGGGCGCTGGGGCACGAGACGGAGGTCGTCGATATATTGGCGGAAGAAGTATTGGTTGGCGCCGTTGGTGAGGAGCGGGACGGTGGCGTTGTTGTTGCGCATCCAGCGGCGGTCGAGCGCATAGAAATATTCGACGCGTCGGCTGGCCATCGCATTGAGCGTTTGTTTCCACCATGAGATCGGTAACTCGTAGGCGGTGACGAGGCGGTTGTCGTAGTGGCGGTTGTCCTGATCGGCGGTGGCGGGACCGGCGTCGGCGTAGAGCTTGCCGAAGTTGGGGTTGAACGCGCCGCCGGGGAGCGTGGAATTGATGTCGCGCTGGAGGGTGCCGAAGCCTGGGGCGAAGGTGAAGCGCTTGTAGGTGGCAAACTGGGACGCGAACTCGGAGAAGAGGCCGGGAGCCCACTGGTGCTGATAGAAGCCGGCGAAGAGGTGGCGGCGGGTATCGCCATAGGCGTTGGAGGGCTGGAGGCTGAGGTCGCGGCGGATCGAGGGGAGATTGGTGACGTAGGCGGCCTTGCGCGGATCGATGGTGAAGCTGCTGCCCTGCGTCTGGCCGAAGTTGAGGAGGCTCACGAGGCCGACGATGGGAAGATTGATGAGGCGGTCGGTGGTATAGCGGCTGACGCCGACGGCGCCGGCAGGGTTGGTGGTCTGGGCACCGGGCCAGGCGACGCCGTTCCAGAGCGAGAGGCTGTCGGTGAAATTCTGTCGGGCGTAGTTTTGCTTCAGATCGCCTGTCTCGATTTCGAGACGAAGTTCACCGCGTTTCCATGGGCGGTAGGTGGCAGCGACGGTGCCGCCGACCAGCCGGCGGAAGGAGGTGTCGATCCACGTCTGGTCGTTGGATTTGACGAGATTGACGCGCACGGCGGCATCGCGACCGAAGGAATAGTTGGCATCGACCGTGCCGCGGAGGGAACCCTCGGAGTCGGTGCGGAGGCTGACCTCGGTGAAGCGGCGGCCAGGCTTGGCCTGTTTGGTGACGGTGTTGATCACGCCGCCGACAATGCCGTCGCCGAAGAGGAGGGCGTTGGGGCCGCGGGCGCTCTCCACGCGCTCGACGTTGTAGAAATCGAGGGTGTTGTTGTGCTTGAAATAATTTCGCGTGGGGAAGCCGCCGCCGAGGCCGCGGAAATTATTTTGGGCGCCGAAATCCTGGCCGGCCGGTTGCGTGGCGTAGGTGTTGGTGAGGTAGGCGGAGGCCTCGAGGTAGTCGGTGGCGCCGATGTCGTTGATGAAGTCGCGCGTGAGGACGGTGATGTCGCTCGGCGTTTTGATGAGCTCGGTGCTGAGGCGACCGGCGAGGAGGGAGTCGGCGGCGATGTAGCCGTTATCCTTTTCCGTCGAGACGGTGAAGGGCGAGAGCACGACGGCGTCTTCCTTGGTGGGCGCGGAGGCGGTTTGCGCGGAGGCGGTGGCAACCGCGAGGGCGGCGAGGACAAACCCGCGCGCGCGGACGCAGCGGAGCAAGGCAGGGGCAGAGGGGTGGGTCATGGTGGGTAGGTCGGACGGGAGTAAGACGACGGACGTTGACGGGGAAAGGACCGGGGATTTCACATCGTTCGATGAAAACGCCCGCCCCGACCATGCGCGACGTCGCCCGCCGGGTGGCGGTGTCGGTTTCGACCGTGTCACTGGCACTGCGAAACAGCCCGCTCGTGGCGGCGGAAACACGTGAGGCGGTGCAGGCCGCGGTCGCGGAACTTGGCTATCGGGTGAACCCGTATGTGGCGGCGCACATGCGGAGCCGGCGGAAGCCGCACGCAGGGGTCGCGGCTCCGCTGCTGGCGATCGTGGACACGCAGAGGCAACGGCACGGCTGGCGTGACAATCGCACGACGATGGTGCGGGGGATGCTCGCGGGGGCCAAGGCGCAGGCGGCCGCGCGCGGGTATGAGACGCGGGAGTTCTGGCTGCACGAGCCCGGCCTGTCGCACGCCCGGTTTAGCGCGATGCTGCGGGCGCGCGGCATCCACGGTATTTTGCTGGGACCGAGCAGCGATCTGCACCTTGAGCTGGAACTGACGTGGGAGTGGTTTGCGGTGGTCCGGCTCGGGTCGGCGCGGACGGTGCCGATGCTGCACCGCGTGGTGGTTGATCATTTTGAAATGGGGATGCAGGCGGCCCAGCGCGTGCACGCACAGGGATTTCGGCGCCCGCTTTTTCCCGTGCGGACATTGTTTTCCGCGGCGCACGACCGGCGCATCGAAGGAGGTTTTCGGATGACGTGGGAGCATTTACCGGGGGCGAGACCGGTCCCGGACACGGAAACGCCTGACCTGGTGGACGGCGCAACGCTGGCGCGATGGATCAAGCTGCATCGGCCGGACGTGCTCATCGATGGGGAGGAGCGCCACCTCGGTCCTTTGCTGAAGTCGGCGGGCTGGCGAGTGCCGGAAGACTTTGGGTTGATGTCGATGTGTGTAGCGAAGGCGGGCGATCCGTTGAGCGGCTGTGTGCAGAACGGCGAGGCTGTGGGGACGGCGGGCATCGACCTGCTCGTCGCGATGATCGAGCGACATGAGACAGGAGTGCCGTCGACGCCGTTTACCCTATCGGCGGGGACGATGTGGAATTCCGGGGTTACGCTCGGGACGGCGAGTGATGCGCCGGTGCCGAGGCGGCGGAGGGTTTGAGATCGGTCGAAGTGAACGCGGCGGAGATTGCGCAGACGGAGGCGGGTGGCTGCGCGGATTTTGCGGGAGTTGCGGCAGATGCCGGCTCGACCTCGGCGCGGGCGGGCGCATGGTGGGGCACTCACCCCTCCATGAAAACGTCTCTTTCCACTCGTCGCTCGTTTCTCAAATCCAGTCTCGCTGGTGTCTTCGCGGCCGGTGTCGCGCCGCAAGTTATCCCGGCCCGATTGCTCGGGGCCAACGCGCCGTCGAACAAGATCACGCTCGGTTGCATCGGGCTCGGCGCGCACGGCATCGGCGTGAATCTGAAATCTTTTCTGCAACAGGACGACTGCCGGATCGTGGCGGTGTGTGACGTGTGGGGCCGCCGTCGCGAGGAGGGGCGCAAGCTCGTCGACGAAAAATACGGCGGGCCGGGTTGCGCGAAGATCGCGGATTTTCGCGCGCTGCTCGCGCGGCCGGACATCGATGTCGCGGTGATTTCGACGCCGGACCATTGGCACGTGACGATGGCGCAGATGGCGCTGGCGGCGGGCAAGAAGGTGTTTTGCGAAAAGCCCACGCTGACGATCGAGGAAGGGCGGCGACTCGCGAATGATGTGGCGGCGCGCAAAGCGATGTTTGCCGTGGGCCTCGAGGACCGCGCGGTGATCTACTACCACAAACTCGCCGAGGCGGTGCGCAACGGAGCGATCGGAAAACTGCAAAAGATCAAAGTGGGCCTGGTGATCAAACCGGTGTTCGCGCGCGAAGAGCCCGTGAAAGTGCCGGACGATCTCGACTATGAAATGTGGCTCGGGCCGGCACCCTACCGGCCGTTTACGCCGAAGCTGACCGATGCGCAGGTGTGGCGGCAGATCCGGGATTTCTCGGGCGGTTCCCTGACGGATTGGGGTGCCCACTTGGTGGATACGGCGCAGGTCGCCAACTTCGCGGAGAACTCCAGTCCGGTGGCGGTGCGCGGCAAGGGCGTGATTCCGCCGAATTCCGTGAACACCGTGCCGCAGACCTACGACATCACCTACACCTATGCGAACGGCGTGGAGCTCGAGGTGACGGCGGGCGAGGTCTCGATTCGCTTCGAAGGCACCGACGGCTGGGTGGGCAACAAGGGCTGGTCGGGTCCGCTCGCGGCGAGCGACATGAATATTTTCCGCAAGACCTACGATCCGAAGACGAACAAACTCTGGCCGCGGCCGGAGCGCGAGCAGCGCGACTTCCTCGATGCGATCCGACAGGGCCGTCCGCCGATGTATACGGCGGAGGCGCTGCACCGGCTGTGCACGACGCTACACCTCGGCGCGATCGCGATGGAGCTGGAGCGGCCGCTGAAATGGGATCCGGTCAAGGAGCAGTTCGACGACGCGGCGGCGAATGCGCTGCGCTCACGGACGATGCGCACGGATTGGATCAAGAAGGCGCGGGGGTGAGGAAGCGGGGCGGCGGCCACTCGCTGGCGCTCGCGGCTACCCCGGAAATTTCACACTCTCGCGGCGGAAAGCCGCACGATGTTCGCGCGACCAACCAAGGATTCTCCCACAGATTCAGGATCCCACAGAGGTGAATCTGCGGATTCCTGAATCTGCGGGAATCGTCTTCATTATTTTTTCGGGCTACACGAAGGGGTGGAAATCCAACGGGAGTGGCGGGAAGCGTGAGCGGGCAGGCTTTACGGTTATGCGCGGATCAAGTTCTGCGAAAACCTCACGGTTTCCGCTACGCTTCGCGCGGGCTCTTGAGCGAGGGAGGTTGGGGCGGCCACTCGCTGGCGCTCGCGGCTACACGCTGAAATGGGCCGGGGGCTATCTGCGCAGGCCCGTCAGGTCGGAATCCACGGAGATTTTTCCGGGGCCGGGCGTGAGCGTGGCGGAGAAGTTGTCGGAGAGTTCGAGATTGGAGGAGGTCTTGAGGACGATTTCTTTGTTCGGCACGGAGTTCGTGATGAGCTCCATCGCACCGGGGTGGTTGAAGACGCAGCCGTAGAGATTGATCTTGGTGCGGAGGTAGTCGGGCATGGCTTTGTTGCCGCGGAAATTGATCCGGTTGTTGCGGAAGCTGGAGTTGCTGATCGTGAGCACGTCGACGGGCGTGCCGATGGAGAGGAACTCGGTGCGCTGGTCGTGGAGCACGCGGATGTTGTCGAAGGTGAGTTGTTCCTGTTTCGGAATCGTGGCGCCCGGGTAGTAGCTGCGGCTGAACTTATCGTTGTCGAAGTGGACGGAGAAGCCGATGCGCGGCTTGCCGAGGAAAATGTCGCGGAAGACGACGTTGCGCACGCCGGCGGTGTAGGTGACGTCGTTTTGAACGACGACCCACGTGATGCCGTCGAGCTCCTGCGCGCCGCTCGTATGGGAGGGCTGCGTGACGGATTTGTATTTCGTCTCGTCGGGTTTGGCGAAGACGCGGTAGAGGCGGCCGTGGGAAACGACGGTATCCGATTTCTGGACCTCCATGCCCGACTGCCAGTCGAGCCAGGCGCCGGCGAGGATGCGGCAGAAGTAGCCGATGGGTTTTTTATCGTCGGCGAGGTCGTGGCAGTTTTCCACGACGCCGTCTTCGATCCAGCCGAGTTCCGGATTGCCGACATCGTAGTCGTGGGCGTTGAGCGCGACGGCATCGTCGTAGGTTTGAAATGTGCCGCGGCGGATCGTGAAACGTTTGCCGCGACCGAGGTGCACGCCGTCTTTGTAGCCCTTGAGGATGACGTCGTCGACGAGGAGATCTTCGAAGGAGCAAACGTGGATACCGTATTGGGCCTTGCCGATGTCGAGGCAGCGGAAGCGCTCGATGCGGAGATCCTTCACGTAGAAAAACGCGAGCTGACCGTGGAGTCCGTAGACGAGGAATTTCCGGACATCCATGCCGTTGACGATGATGCTCAGGCCCTCGACGGAAATGTGTTCGTCGTAGGTTTTGGTGAGCGCGCCCTTGTTGAGGAGCACGTGGGAGAACGGGCCCTATTCGTCGGATTTTTTCAGGAAGACGTTGTGACCGAAAATGACCGAGGTGTGGCTGCCGATGAAGACGGTGCCGGCGATTTTGTAGGTGCCGGGCTGGCTGACGACGATGGTGCCGGTCTGGTCGAGGGCGCGTTGGAGCGCTTGGGTGTTGGCGAGGCCGGTGGCTTCAGGGGAGAAGCCAAAGGAGGCGGCGTTGGTGAAACCGGCGGCGGTGGGTGCGGGGGGCGGAGGTGGCGGAGTGGGCGAGGCCCCGGAGGATTGGCTCCACGCCGCGGTGACCGCACAGGCGAAAGCGAGGGCGAGAGCGATGTGGTGGGCGGGCAATTTCATCACGGTGCTGGTGCGGAGACCGCGGGAAGTTTGGCCACGGCGGCGAGCCGGGCGAGCTCGGTGGCGCTCAGCGCGCGGTTGAAGACGGCGACGCCGCCGATCCAGCCGGTGAAGCCGACGCTGCGGCCACTGTGGATCACGCGGCCGATGGTGAAGGGGCCGCCGGTGCCGTCGTTGGCGGGGGTGTAGAGGCGGTCGTGGGAGAACCACCACGGGTTCAGGCGCAGCGCGGCGAGATCGCGCGCAGTCTCGGTGAACTTGCCGTCGGCGCCGCGTCGGAGCGTGACTTGAATGCGCGTATAGCGGAACTCGCGGAGCTCGACGCGTTCGTCAGCGGACTCGCGGAGGATTTTGGAAGAGACGAGCTGATCTTCGGGCGGGTTGTAAAATTGGTCTGCGGGAAACGCGGGGTCTTCGCCGGGCTGGAGGCCGGGCTCGCGGTGGAGTCGACCCTGAAGCCACGCGTTGTAGGCGGACTTGATGAGGGTGTCGGTCTTGGGGTTCTCGAGCCAGCGGTCGCCGGATTTTCCGTTGAGCCAGCCGGTGAGCTCGTGCGTCGCGTGGTTGTAGGACATCGCGAAGCACTGCCACGAGGCGTCGAGGACGGCGGCCGGTGAATCGGCGGGGACGGTGGGCGAGACGTCGGTCGAGTTGCACTTGTGGAGTGCGTATTTGTTGAGGAAGGAACTCGCGCCGTTTTCGGAAACGTGACCGCAGGCGGATCCGGCTTTGTTGAGGCCGGCGAAGAGGGCGTATTGGCGCTGTCCGCGTTCGACCTTCTTGATGCCGGCGGTCTCGTTTTGTTTCAGGTCGGTGCCCTCGTGCCAAATGCCGGCGAGGGCGTGGTTGCCGCTCTCGCGAATGGCCCAGACGACGACGGTGACCGATTGGTTCGGGCCCTTGAGGTCGATGGGAGAATCGTGCAGGCGGGCGCGCGGCACGAAAAGGAAGGGGCGAAACGTGGCATCGGTTTCCTGCCGAATGCGGATGGCCTCGCCGAAGGGACCGCGGCCGAGGAGCGGGAAGTCGGCGTAGGTGGCGGTGCGGCCCTCGCCCCAGTAGTCGTGGATGTAGTTCGCAGCATCGAGGGGGAAGGTGTTGGTCGCGCCGGCGGGCACATGGGCGGTGAAACGATGCGCTCCGGCGGGCTCGCGTTGCACGAAATCCCAGAAGGCGACGCAACCGGGCGTGCCGGTGACGGTGGCGACGCGGTCGGCGGGCGTGGCGCTGAACATAGTCGTGGCAGCGAAGGTCGCGCAGAGTAGGCATGGCGCGATGAGTGGTGCACGAGTGGATTTCATGGGGAAGCAGAGGTCAGGAATGAGGTGAAACGTGTGCTAGATTTGCCCGTGCGTGGAGGGAGTGGCAAGGCGGCGCGGGGGCGGTGGCGATTCCAAGTAATGCGTGGAAAGCGGAGGCGTTGCGAACCGCAGTGAGGCATGAATCTCAACCAGCTTAGCACGGTTGATCCCGAGCCAGGTGTAGGGAGACCCTGCAGCCGTGGGCTGGGCTTTGGAGTGAAGGTTGGCTGGAAGATCATCGGCTCCGGCATGACTGATGCGGATGTTCTTATCGAGTTTCCCTATCTGGAGGCCGCCGATCTGCGGGCCGCTCAGATCTACGCGGCCCGGTTGACTGACCACACGGTTCTGCGCTCGGCCTGAGCCGACTGCCATGCGCTTCCTGATCGGACGCGCAGTTGCCGCCTTCGCTCGCGGTCACTTTGCGGGAATGCGGGCAGGAAGCCGCCCACGTTTTCGATCTCTTGCCGGCCGATGCGCGGGATACGGTGATCTGGGGAATTGCGCTCGATTCCAGCTATGTGCTCGTTACGAAAGACGAAGACTTCGCCGAGTGGTCGCGACTGCGTGAGCCCGCACCCGCTGTGCTTTGGCTCCGGATTGGCAATCTCTAGAAGGTCGAGCTGGGGGCGAAACTCGTTCCGCTTTTGCCAGAACTCGTGGAACGGCTCCAAGCAGGTGAGACTTTGATCGAGGTGTTCTGACGGTATGCGACGGTGAGGAGGGAGCGATATTGCCCCGCCGCTGCTGCGTCAGATGGCCAAAGACATCGGTCTGAAGGTGGAGGAGTTCCTCGGCTGTAGATGATGAACCGAGGATTCCGCGATCCACAGCACCGCGTGGGTATCGAGCAGGAACTTCATGGGGCGCGGGTGTCCCAGTCCTCTAGCAGAATGGCCGGACCGTCGCGCAGTTTGTCGAGCTTCGCGCGTCCGGTCATGCAGCCGAGCGCGCCGGTGCCCGCGCGACGGAGGCGAAACTCAAGCGATTGCCGCTCGGACTCCACCACGATCACCGTGCCGGCGGATGCGGGCTGCCACAGGCGCGGGAAGTCGAAATAAGAGGCCCGGGTTGGATTTTACGCGTCTCAGTCAGGAGTGACTGACGGATGGGGCAAACCGCAAACCGGCCCATGCCAACATCTGCGGCCCAAGCTCCAAAGCCAGACCCGTCTGGGTGCCCGGCAACACTTTTCGCCCGACGGACGAGGGCGCCCGCGATTGTGCCCGGCCGTCGCCAGATGTCTCACCTCAGAACGAGAACGAATTATTCAGGTAGAATCGCCGCTCCGGCGGAATGCGCGCCCACGCGATGCTGCCGTCGGGTTGGGCTGCGGTCGCAATAGCTCCGTGCGGGGCAATCAGGTTGCGGGCGTTGAACTGCACCTTCCAATCAATCCGGTCCTTCCAGATTTTTCGGCCATAGGAAATCGTGGCATCGACCGAGGTGTCGCCTTTGGCGAAGTAGGGTCTGGCCACATCGACAAATGTGGAGCCGGTCGGGAGATTCCGAATGGGATAACCGATGGCGACTTTGTCCTGCCAACGGAGTGCCGTGCCCACCGTCCAACCCTTGAGCAGACTGCCGCTGTCGAAGCGGTAGTTTACGACGGCGTTGGCGCGATATTTTCGCTGCTCAGCGGAGACGGTTCCTTCCGTTGCCGTGGCGGTCGCGAGCGGCACACGCACCGCTTGATCGAGAAACTGGCCGATCGTCTGCGCGCTGGGCGGCAGCGGACTGCCGGGCACGTAGCCGTCGGGATAGGCACCGCGCGGGCGGTTGGCTAAGGTGGTCAGCGCGGAGTCCATCCCCGCGAGCAGCGCACGGAAATTAGGCAGGATGTTGCTCTGCACGGTCTCTTGCTTCGCGACGTTGGCCATGATGGTCCAGTTTTTCGTCGGCGAAAAGGTGAGTTCGAACTCGTTGCCCTTGGCGACTAGATCGGAGGTGTCCACCAGATTGGACGGCTGGGTGAATCCACCGGTGGGGATGTAGTTCCACGCGGAGCGGATGTTCGCGGGAAGCGCGGATTCGAGCAGGGCAATATCGGCCGTGCGATTGACGCCGGAAGTATCGGCGCGCCAGAAGCCCAAGGTCTGGATCACGGTGTTTCCGATCAGCGCGCCGTAGAGTCCGGTGCCGTTTTGCTGACCGACGACCGAGGTCTCGTAGTGGTTGACACGCAGAAAAAGGCGCTGGTCGAGCAGCCAGAGATTCACGCCGTATTCCTTGGTCTTCCCGACGGGCGGCGGGGCGGGCTTGCGATCGGCGAAGACGCTGCCGGCGCGGGCGGAGAAATTCTGCGAGTCGTTGTAGAAGACGCTCAGGTCGGTTCCGCGCGGCAGTTTGACCAGACCCTTTGGCCAGCGCAGGACAGCGCTGTAGCTCTTGACCTCGCCGCCCACGCGAAACGCGGGATTTTTCGGCAGCGCGAAGCGGTTGAAGCCCCAGACGGTATCGGTCTCTCCACCGGAAATGCCGCCCCCGGAACCGACGGTGTCCGTGGCTGTGGGACTGCTGTAGTAGTAGTCCTCGTCTCGCCGCCAACCCACCGTCGTCGTGAGATGCTTGTCGAGCCAGTTGCTCTGGAGGACAAACGCGCGCGACTTGATCAGTTCCCGGTCGGCCGTGGCGTTGGCGAGGGAATTGCGAATGTCGCTGGTCTCCGTGACGCGGGTAGCCTGCGTCGTTGCGGGCGTGCCGACCGGAGCCGAATAGTAGGTCGTGTTCGCTTTGAAACCCGCAGTGGTGAGACCCGGAACATTGACTTGGTTCAGCCGCAAATTGGAGCCGGCGGGCAAGAGCGAGTCGCCGAGGTAGACGACCACCGCCGGGGAGCGGTTGAAGTAAGCGGTGTTTTCATCGGTCACCAGCTTGCTGTTAATCTTCAGCGTGGTGTTGAAGTTCAGCGTCTGCCGGCTGTTCTCCTCCAAGAGGGCGGTGAACGTGTGATCGCCCAGCCAACGCCCCAGCGGCTTGCTCACTTCCTTGAAATCGTAGCGCACAAAACCAGTCGCACGCTTGCCCTCGCGCTCGGTGAAAACATTACCGAAATTCCCGATCTGAAACAGCGCCAGCGGGCGGCCGACGTTGGGGTTCGGCTCGCCACTCGGCAGGTAGGTGCTCATGTCGACGCGGACGTAGGAGTTGTTGGAGAAATTGAAGCCCTGGATGTTGTTCGTCCGATCGAAACGCTCCTTCGTGTAGGCGAGTTCGAGGCCGATGCGATCCTGCCAGAAGAGCTGCTCCAGCGTGAGATTCGCGACGTGAAATCGCTCCCCTTGGCGCGACGTGGTGTCGATCATCTGCCGGCGGTAGTCGAACGCGTCGAAATTCGTGAACCCCTGCGCCTTCAAGCCGGGCGGGACGACGCCACCCGGATAATAGCTGCCGGGATAGACGTTTTGGTTAATGCTGACGATCCAGCGCAGCAGACTGTCGGCCGACGAGTCGCGGTTGACCAACGGATCAAACAGGCCCGCCCGAACCTGATTCAGTCCGTTGCCGGTCGCCTGGCTGATGCGGAATGAATTGCTGATCGTTTGCGCGTTGGCGTTGGCGTAGATGAACGCGATGCGCCCGTCGTGGACCTGGGTGACGGGATTCAGATTCTGCCCGGCGAAGACGAAGGGCGGCGCGGTAAAAGTGCCGGAATTGACCGATGCGGCGGCGGCATTGACCGCCGGGTTGTCAAAGGTGCGAAAGTCGAAGACCGGCTTTCCGTCGCGAATCCAGTTCGAGACGCTGTCGAGTGGCATGGTGCTGAGCGGGCGGTTGGCTGCGAGGTTGCCGGTTTCGAAACTGCCGCGAACCGTCGTGGACTTGAAGGGCTTCGCGGTGGCGGTGCCGTAGAGCCGTTTCTTCGTCTCGAACGCCGGCTTCTGGTTGTAGAACTCTTCGTCGCGCAACGCCGCGATCCGCAGGGCCAGTCGGTCCGGCACGAGGACGCGGTTGAGATCGATCACGGAGCGATTGCTGCCCTCGCTGCCGTAGCGAAATTCCACCTTGTTCGCGTTCTTACGCGGATTGGCGAAGGCGAGCGCCGTATCGACCGTGCCGGCCGGATCGCCGATGCCTGCGAGAATGGAATTGGGCCCGCGGCTGACGGTGATTGAACCGGTGTTGTAAGCGTCGGTCGGAATGCTGCTCACGAACGAACTGCGCGTGAAGTTGACGCCGACGATGCCGCGCGACCGCGACTGACTCTGGGGATTCTCGCGGAAGGACGATTGGTTTTCGGCCGACGCGACGCCGGAATAATTTCCCTCAATGCCGCCGCCCTCCATGTTGGCGGCGTAGTTGAACAACTGTGTCGTGTTGGTCACACCGAAGTCGTTCAGAAATTCCTTGGTGTAGATCGAAATCGACGCACCGAAATCGGTGACGTTGGTATTGATGCGGTTGCCGGCGATGGTCTTCCGGCCAAGATAGCCGGACTCGGCCGCGGTCTCGACCACGAAGGGGCTGAGCACAAGGGGTTCTTTGGCCGCCGGTGTGGCGACGGTTTGGGCATCTACGGCAGTCGAAGCGACGAACCAGCCGGCGAGGGCGGCGAGCAGAGTGCGGGGTTTCGAGGTCATGGCGTTGGTTTTGGGCTTGGGTTGCGGATCGGAAACAGGTCCGACCTCCCCTTGGCTCGGTGCGACTTCGGCGACGCGTTTGCGGCTGACGACGAGGGCGCCGGTGGCGGCATCCTGCCCGGCTTCGAGGGCCGAGCCGGCCAGCATGCGGTCAAGCGCGTCGCGTGGAGCGAGGTCGCCGCTGACGGCATTCGTGGTGACGCCGCGCACACGATCGACGAGGTAGACGATCGGCGTGCCGGCAGCGGCTGCGAATTGCTTGAGCGTGACGGCGGCGTCGCCGCGGGGGAGGTTGAAGGTCCGCTTCTCAGCAGCGGCGGTCACGGTGGTCGCAGCGCTGGCGACGACGGCGCTGCACAGGGCAGCGACGGCGAGGGGCGCGGGGACGTGGGGTGACAGCATGCGGAGGAGCAGGACTACTCCTGTAACGCAGTGGCGGACGAAAAGACCTAGTCGCGGCGGGAAGATTTTTTTGGGATCACGCGGAAGCCAAGGGTTGGTATTGGTGCGGGTGTCGCGCTGACCAGAGTTCAACTTGCTCCAGTTCCGTTCGCGACGATTCTCGAACCACCGACCTTTGAACCGCAGATTGCGCAGATAACGCGGATAATAGCAGGCGAATCTCCGACTATCCGCGCCATCTGTGTCATCTGCGGTCAAGGGGCTTGGTTTGATTTTTTGAAACGGCTGCGGTGCCAGAAAACTTGCTGATTACGGTGCCCGGCGGAGGTGGATTTCGGTCTCGCCGCGGCGCTCGCCGACGATTTCGCCATCGCGCTCGAGGAGGCGGACGAAGGCTTCGGCTTCGTCGAGGGCGAAGGTGCCGCCGATGCGGCGGTCGGCGAGTTTTTCGTCGGCGAGGAAAAGTTGAATACGGCTGCGGGCGTTGAAGCGCGCGATCACGTCGGCGAGCGGAGCTTCGGCGAAATCGGCGAGACGGCTTTGCCAGGCGAGGGCGACGCGAAGGGCGGCGGGGTCGACTTGCTCGACGGCGGGAGGCGGGGCGTGGTGTGGGAGAACGATGCGCTGGCCGGCGGAAACGAAAATGGCGGCGGAAAGCGCGTGGGGGTCAACGCGCTCCACCCCGCTGACGCTGACTTTGCCCTCGGTGACGGTGACTTCGATGTCGCCGGCGGGGAGGTAGCGGACGTTGAAGGCGGTGCCGACAGCACGGACGGCGATGCCACCGGCGCTGACGATGAAGGGGCGGGCGGTGTCGTGGGCGACGGAGAAGTGGGCTTCGCCGGTGGTGAGTTCAACGCGGCGCTCGGCGGGCGTGAACTGCACGCGGGCGGCGCTGGCGGCGTTGAGTTCGAGGGTGGAGCCGTCGTCGAGGCGGGCGCGTTCGTAGCCGGCGACAGTGGTGGTGTAGTGAATCGCCGGGGGAGGCCGGAGGGCGCGCCAGCCGACGAAGGTGCCGAGGGCGAGCGCGGCGGCGAGGCCGGCCCACGCGAGGGCGCGCGGCCTGCGGCGGGCGGGGAGGGGGGCGGAGGGCGCGGCGGGAGGGAAGGGGACGATGGGCGCGGCGCGGTTGAAAGCCGTGTTGAGTTCGGTGCGATAGGCGGGGAGTTCGGCGAGGAGGCCGAGGGTTTGCTCGAGGCGGGCGACAGTGGCGGCGTGACGCGGATCGGCGCGGAGCCATTGGGCGAACTCGCGTTCGCGGGCGGGAGAAAAGCCGTCGTCGCGTTCGGTGAGCCACGCGATCGCGGCGTCTTCGATCGCGGCGGAGGCAGGAGAGTGGTCAGGGCGGCTCATGGGATCACGCGGTTGATTTTCGGCCGTCTGTTTGGGTGCTCATGGTGCAGAGTTTTTCACTGCGGATTGCACGGATGAACACGGAGGCAGCAGCGGGCTTGATCCGTGCCGATCGATGTTGTCCGTGGTAAAACGTGATTTCGCGGCCGTGGTTTCTGGCAAGGTGCGGTGGGTGGGCGGAAAACGCGGCGGGGAGGCGTGCGGTCGACGGAGCGGACGGCTCGGAGAGCCGTCCCTACCCTTGGGTGAGTTGGACGACGCGGGTGTTTTCATGGGGCGTGCTCCGAGTTGGGGGCGGCGTCGACGAGGCCGCGGGATTCGAAATAGCGGGCGCAGTCGCGGACGCCTTTGAGGAGGTGGCCTTTCACGGTGCCGAGGGAAATGCCGAGGCGCGCGGCGATTTCTTTGCCGGAGCAACCGTCGAGGTAGCGGAGTAGCATGACCTCGCGGCAACGATCCGGGAGAGTGCGGAGGGCGGCGGTGAGCGCTTCGCGACGCTGGCGACGTTCGAGGGTTTCGGCGACGGTGGGTGGAGTGTCGAGGAGCGGGAGCTCGATCAAGCCCTCGTTGTCCGAGAGGGATTCGTGGGGATGGACGTGGCGGCGGCGGAAGAGGTCGATGGCGGCGTTGCGCGCGGTGGTGAAGAGAAAGGCTTTCGGATGCGCGAGGCGCGCGGGGTCTTCGACGCGGAGGAGGCGGGCGTAGGTTTCCTGCACGAGGTCGTCGTGATCGGGGAGCGAGGGGAACCGGCGCGAGAGGTAGGCGCGGAGGGCGGGCTCGTGGGGGTGCACGTGCTCGGAAAACCAGCGGGCCTGTTCGGCGGAAGACATCGGGGCGGATCTCCCGGGGTGGGAGGTGGTCAGGGGTGTCTTCTATCGGTGCGGTGACAGGGCGTGTCGAGTGGGTTTACGGGCGGAAACGGTGCGGAGAAATTTTTTAAGAACGGACCAGGTCCAAAGTGCGGCGGTTGCGTCTAGGGGCAGGCGGGGTGACCGCGAGTGGGACGTGGGCGTAGATGTGGCGGACGGCTCGGAGCGCCGTCCCTACCTCGGAAGGCGGACGCCTCGGAGATGCGTCCCTCCTCGGAGGGATGCAAAACGCCCGTCCGGGGCGGGACGGGCGCTTTGGGGAATTTGGAGCACGGGTGATGCGCGGTTGGTGGACGTGGACATGGGCGCGCGGGCGGGCGCGGCCGAGGAGCGGGAAATCGGCGGAGGTGGCGGTGTGGGGTTGGCTCCGGTGGCCGGGCACGCCGTGGCCGGCTTCACGGGCGGGTGGCGGCGGTGACGGAGAGGACTTGGCCAGCGGCGAGCAAGGCGGCGCGCAACTCGGGGTAGGAGACGGCTTGCACGCTGGTATCGTGCGTGAGGGCGAGCGAGGCGGCGGTGGCGGCGGATTGGGCGGCGACCATAAAGATGAATTCGATTCGGTAGGCGCCGTAGCCGACGTAGCTGGCGGAGGGGCAGGTGGGCGTGAGGAGGTTGGTGCACTCGGCGGCGCGCGGGACGAGTGCGCGATACGGGAGGCCGCAGGGAGCCCAGTCGGGCGGAGTCGAGGTGTTGAAGACGGCGCCCTCGTTCCAGACGCGGCCGTCTTTGACGAGGCGGCGGGCGTGGTGGAGATCGGGCGGCCACCAGATCACGCCGACGGGGTCGTCGACGGGGAGCGGGGCGGTGGGATGGAAATGGGCTTCGGTAAGGACAAAATCGCCGAGCAGGCGGCGGCCGTTGCGCACGTAGAAGGCGCGGGGCCAGCCGTCGTTGTCGGTGAACTCGTCGCGGCAGAGGCCCCAGGCGGCCCATTTCTCGCGTTCGCCGGCGGGGACGGCGGGATCGTGGGCCATGAACCAGTAGACGCCCTGGAGGTAGTCGCGGCTGGCGCGGAGCAGGCGCGCGCGCTCGGCGTAGGTGGCGGTGGGATACGCGTGATTCCAGCCGGTGAAATTTCCGGCGAGGAAGTGCCACGTGCCGGGGTCGGTCTTGCCGTTGGGCAGCGCGGCGCCCGGGGGAGTGATCGTGCCGCCGGCGGCGAGATAGCGGCGCTGGAGTTCGTAGTGCGCGGGATCGTAGGCGGCGGGTTTGGCGAGCGGCAGACGGTTGGACGGAGAGCGGGTGAGACAGAGGCGGAAGGAGTAGCCCTGGATGCCCGTATCGGGATCGCCGTGACGTCCGAGGGGGGCGGTCGAGACGCCGTAGATGACGCCGCCGGCAGGATCGCCGGGAGTGAGGTAGGGATCGATGCGGCGGTCGAACTGGCCGTGCGTGGTATCGGTGCGGAGGCCGTTCTTCGTCTCGCCGTAGCGGCCGTTGCCCTCGCGGCCGACGGTGAAGCTCACGCCGGCGAAAGCGAGGAGGTCGCCCTCGTAGGTCGCGTCGATAAACTGGCGGGCGCGGACGGTGGCGCCGTTTTCAAAATGGAGGGCAACGATACGCGGGCCGTGCCTGGTGACGCCGCCGGTTTCGCGGAGACGGTGGCCGCGCAGGACGGTGAGGCCGGACGTCTGCACCCACGTATCGAATACGGCTTCGGCGACGTGCGGCTCGAAGCGCCAGAGGGCGGGCTGCTTCGTGCGTTTGCGGAGGGCGGATTCGAAGTCGGCGAGGCGGCCGTAGTGGGCGTTGATCCGGCGATAAAATTCGAGGGCGAGACCGCCGACGGCGGGGGAGTTTTGGAAGCTCTTGTGATTGTCGATATCGGTGCCGCCGAGTCCCTCGACGCTCATGCCGCCGAGGTGTTGGCCGGCTTCGACGAGGAGGACGGTGTGGCCGAGCTGGGCGGCTTGCACGGCGGCGACGACGCCGGCGCTGGTGCCGCCGTAGATGCAGATATCGGCGGTCGGATCGGTGGCGGCAATCGCGGGGCTGCGCGCCGAGAGGAGGGCGAGCAGAGCAGAAAGGACGACGAACGAGAGAAGACGGCGCATCGGCGGTGGGGCGAGGTGGCGGTCACAGTGACGGTGACCGAGGCGCCGAGATTGCAGGACGGGCCGGGGAAGTCAGCCGCCGTGTTAAGGGCGGGCCGAGTGCGGGCGTTCGCCCGCGGGGAACGGGCGAGAGGCGGGCGAATTACTCCGCTTTGGCCGGAGCGACGCCGGCGGCAGGGGCGGTGCGGCGGCGGTAGCGGCGGTAAGCAATCAGGCCGAAGGCGCCGGAGACGAAGATCGCGCCGTAGGTGGAGGGCTCGGGCACGGGGCGGATCTCGTGTTCGAAATAGCCATACGTTGCGATGGTCGCCCACGTGGTCTGGTTGTTCGAGAAGCCGGTGAAGGTGATTTGGTTTTCCGGCGTGGAGCCGGTGCGGTCAAGGAGGCCGCCGGCGAAGGTCGACGTGGCATACCAGGCGTCGGTGAGGCTGATCCAGTTTTGGACGGTGATCAGGACGTTGGCGTCGATGGTGAGGCTGGCAGAGTTGAGGACGCTGGCGGAGCTGTTGCCGAAATCGAGGATGGTGTCACCGGTGATGCGGAGAGAGGAGAATTGGAGGGTGGTGGCGCCGGTGATGGTGACCGTGAGGGGCGACGCATTGGTGCCGACGCTTGTGCCACCGAACCAGACGTTGAGGCCCGAGTTGATGATGGTGGTATCGAAGGTGACTTGGCCGGCGCCGAGGGCCTTGAACGTGCCGCCGCTGCCGGTGATCTGGCCGGAGAAGACGGTGTTGCCGACGTTGTAGTTGGCGGTGACGACGCCGCCGCTGGCGATCGCGAGAGTGGTGCCGACGGCGGAATCGAATTCGTCGGTGGTAAGGAGCGAGCCGGCGCCGACGGAGATGGTGGAGGTGCCGAGGAGGTGGACTTGGTCGACGGTGGCAGCGGTGCCGTTGAAGTTGACGGTGCCGGCGTTGACGGTGGTGTTGCCAGCGCCGGTGAGGGTTCCGGAGAAGGTGAGGGAGCCGCTGCCGTTTTTAATGAGGGCGCCGGTGCCGTTGGCGACGTTGCCGGAGACGATGATATTGCCGTTTTGCGCGACGGTGCCGACCGTCATCGTCTGATTGGTGGCGGAGGTGCCTCCACTGATGGTGAGCTGCTGGCCGGTGTAGGCGGTGATGAGGGAGTCGGCGGCGAGTGTGACCAAGCCGCTAAAGGTATTGGAGCCGGCACTGTTGCGGAGGGCGCCAGTGCCGCTGATGCCGGTGCCGGAGAGGCTAAGGGGCTCGGCAAGGGTGGTGAGCGAGCCGCCGTAGGTGGCGTTGCTGATTTCGAGGGCAGCGCCCGATTTCACGATGGTGCCTGCGGTGGTGGCGCCGAGACCGCCGGCCGTCTGGAGGCTGACGACGCCGTTGAAGACGGTGGAGGTGCCGGTATAGCCGCTGGAGCCCGAGCCGTTGAGGGTGAGGGTGCCGGTGCCTTCTTTGGTGAGGACGCCCGTGCCGGTGTTGACCAGAGTGGTGAGGGTGGTGTTGCCGGCACCGCGCACGTCGAGATCGGTATTGGTGCCGGTGATGGCGATGCTGGAGACGGTGAGGGTATCGGCATCCGACTGAATGCGGGAGGCGGCCGAGAGGACGATGTCACCGGTCCAGGTGTTGCTACCGCTGATGTTTTGGAGTGCCCCCGTATTGAGGTAACCCATACCGGAAAGGGTTAGTTTTTCGCTGGCGACCGTGCCGGTGCCCTGAAGCTGGAGTGTGCCGTTGGCGGCGCCGGTGCCGACGGTGACGCCGAGCGCATCGGTGGTGCCCGTGCCGTTCACGGTGGTGGCGTTGGAATCGATGTTGGAGGCTTGGCCAAGCGAGGTGGCGTTGCGGATATTCAGAATACCCAAGTTGACGGTCGTGGTGCCTTCGTAGCCACCGCTGTTGTCGTTCATGATCGTCATGGTGCCGAGGCCGGCCTTGATGAAGGAGCCGTTGTTCATGACGGTATTGATCGTGAGATCGGAGGAAGCGGCGCCGTCGGCGACGGTGAACGTTCGGGTCGAATTCGGCAGGGTGACGGCGCCGCCTTGGGTGGTGGTTAGGCTCAGGGTGGAGGTGCTGGTGCCTTGGATAACTGCAGAGGTCGCGCTGGCGTTGGTGGTGACGTTGCCCCCGAGGTAGAGGCTGCCGAGCGCGGCCCCGAGTTCGATGGTGCCGCCGGTCATCGTGAGGCTGTTGATGTTTTGGATGGATTCGAGCACCCATTTGCCATCGGTGTTGATGGTGACGTCGGTGGTAAAATTCATCTGGTCGCGGCGGCTGCCGGATCCGGAATTCAGGATGGCGGTATCAGCTGAGCCGACACCATCGCCGATGACCATGGGACCGTTGATGCCGTAAAAGCCGACGATCGACGGGTCGCCCGGGTAGCTATTGGCGATACTGCGGAGGGTGAGGGTGCCGCCTTTGACGGTGGTGGTGCCGGTAAAGGTATTCATGTAGGCGCCGAGGCGGACATCGTCGGCGGCGTTGTTCATATCGATGGTGAGTCCGCCGGTGCCAGTGACGCGGCCGTTGATGTAGGTGGTCGCGGTGGCGTTGCCGGCGGAGTTGCCGGTAATGGTGAGGGTGTTGGAGCCGAGGGAGATGGTGCTGGTATCGACGGGGGTCTGCGCGGAATCGAGGGCCCGGAAATTGCCGAAGGCGGAGGTGGTGCCGAGGGCGGGGAAGTTGCCAACGCCGGTGCCGATGTTGGTGACGAGAGTATTGGCGGTGAGGGTGATGTCGCCGGCCCAGCGAGCAAAATTGACGCCGCTGACGGCGAGGATAATGGCACCGGCACCGCCGACACCCGTGCCGCCAACGGTGAGGGTGCCGTTTGAGGGAGTGACGCTGGCGGCGGTGCCGTCGATCTTGATGGTGCCACCGGAGGCGACGGTGGTGCCGGCGTTGCTGGCCGAACCGACGCCATCGGTGTAGTCGCCGAGGGCATCCGTGTTGGTTATTACAAGAGTGGCGCCGGAGTTAACGGTCGCCGCACCCGTGTAGCCGGTATTGGCCCCGGAGAGCGTGAGGGTGCTCGCGCCGGCATGGGTGATCGCGCCGTTGCCACTGATGGTGTTCGCAACGGCAATGGCATCGGAGCGGTTGAAGACGAGGGCGCTGTTATTAATGATTGCACTGCCGGAGGCGAGGGAGCCAGCGGTGCCGCCGGCTCCAATTTGAAGGGTGCCAGTCTGGATGCTGGTGTTACCGGTGTAGGTGTTGGTGCCGGTGAGGGTGACAGTGCCGGAGGTCGACTTGGTCAGAATACCGGTGCCACCGATGATGGCGGAAATTGTGCCCGATTGGGCGTCGAGCGAGGTGGGGGTGAGCGTGCCGCCGACCGAGCCGGTGATACTACCGGATTGGAGGGTGACGGCACCGAGGGAGTCAGAGTTTGTGCCGAGGGCGAGGGTGCCGCCGTTGATGGTGACGGGGGCGGTGGCGGCAAAGGTGTCGGTGGCATGGCCGAGGGTGAGGGTGCCGGCGTTGACCGTCGTTAGACCGGTAAAGGTGCTCGTGCCGTTCAGCGTGAGAGTGCCGGTGCCGTTCTTAATGAGAGTGCCAGTAGTCGTCGTGATCGCGCCGGTGACGGTGGTATTGCCGTCACCGGTAATGGTGAGGTTATTGCCTGCGCCGGTGATAGACGCGAGAGTCAGGTTGGCCAAAGCGCCGGAGTTGTTGATCGTGGCATCAGTCGCACCAAGGGTGACGGCACCAGTCAAGAGGGTGATGGGCGCGGTGGTAACATTTGAACCCGGAGCGACGGTGAGGGTGGCGCCGTTGTTGAGGGCGAGGGTGCCCATGGTTTGGGTGATGCCGGCTCCGGTGCCTGCGGAAATGCGGTCGGGCCGAATCGTGAAGTCGCTGTTTACCCGCGTAGCGCTATTGGAGAAAGTTGCACTCGAGTCGCCGGCGAGTTCGAGGACGCCTTTGTTGGCAATAACATCGTCCCCGGCAGGATTGCCGTTCACTTGGGTGGTCGCGGCGTAGCGTTGGACACGCCACGTGCCGTCGTTGATAGTCAGCACGCCAGAGTTAGCGTTGATACCTTCGATAATGTAGGCGCCGCCACCTGACTTCGTCACGCCACCCGTGCCGGTGATGAGATTGGCACCGTTACCTCGTTCATGGGTGATATTGCCGATGGTTGTGATAAATCCCTCGGTGCCGGTGCCAAAGTTGAGGATTACCTCCCCGTTGCCGTTGTTAATCAGGTTGCTGGAGCCACCGGTTTGGAGAAGCAGGCCTCCTACCGTGCCGTTGCCGAACGTGATGGTGCGATCGGTAGTGCTGCTGGTCGTAATATCGATTCCGTTGTTCAACGTGATGCTGCCAATCGATCGATTCGCGGTCAGTGTTTGGTCGGCTGTGTTCATCGTGTTGACCGTGTTGGCCCAACTGGCTTGGGCCGTATCGGTGCGTGCCAAGGCCTTCATGCTCGTGGTGCCGGTGCCGTTATAGGTCACGACGTTATAGGTGCCGCTGTCATTCAAGACGGCCCAAGGCAATATGCTGCTAGCGGAAAGTGTCGGCGCAGCGGTTGATACGAACGCGTTGTCGTTGGAGGCACCGAGTCCGGCTGCGGTGAAGAGCATGGTGCCGCCCGCCGCGCGGGTTATCGATGCAACCGTGAAGGCGGATGTGCCGGCGCCAGTAGCCGCGCTAAGATTCACGTTGAACCCACCGGAGTTGAGTGTGAGAGCCCCGACGGTTTCGGAATAGGCGCCGGTGTCGACGGCATGGGTGAAGTTCAGCGTGCCGCCGTTGGCGGTAAATGTTCCTGCGTCGTTAAGGCGCGTGCCGAGGTTGTTGGACGTGTTATCAAGCGTGAGGGTGCCGCCGGACCGAAGAGTGAAATTGGTGGCGTTGCTGAACGCGCCGGCGGCGCCATTGAGAGTGAGCCCTCCGCCGGTGATCGTGACGGTGCTGCTGTTGGTGTTGTTGGCTTGAAGCGTAACAGTATTGGTGCCGACTTTGGTGAGGGCTTGTGCGCCGCTAACGGCCGCGGTGAGGAGGATGTTGCCGGTGCCGCCGATGCTCGCGGCGCTGCCGAGCGCGACGGTGCCGGACCAAGTGGCGGAGCCGCCGGTATTGGTGAGGGCACCGCCAGAGCGGACGCCGGTGCCGTTGATCGTGAGGCCTTCGGCGGTCCCGAGGGTAAAGCCGTTGAGGTCGAGGGAACCGCCGCTCGACACGGTGGTCGCGCCGCCGGTGGTGCCGAGCGGGGTGTTGGTGGCATTGCCGGCAGATCCGAGTTTGAGCGTGCCGGTTGAGATGGTGGTGGCCCCGGAATAGGTGTTGTTGCCGGTGACAGTAAACGTGCCATTGCCTGCCTTGGTCAAAGCGCCGGTTCCGGCAATGGTGCCTGTGAAGGATGAATCGAGGTTGTTGGTGGCGCTGCCGACGGTGAGCGTATTGGCACCGAGCGAAACGGTGCCGCTGCCCGCACCGTTGAGTGCACCGACCGTTTGGGATGCACCGAGGCCGAATGTGGCGCCGGAACCGGAGACCGTGACGTTGGCAAGCGAGCCGAGGGCGGTGGCGTTGTTGGAATTAAGGGTGCCGGCAGTGATGTTGACGGCGGTGCCGTTGACGAGGCTGGTGGCAGCCGAGCCGAGGGTGAGCGTGCCGTTACCGGTCTTGGTGAGCGTGCGGGCGGTTCCGGAATCGGTGAGTGCGCCAAGCGTCAGGGTCGTGGTGGCGGTAGAACCGTTGATGACGTCGAACGTGGCGTTGCCGGTCACGGTGGTCGCGCCGAAAGTGAGGCCGGACGTGCCGCTTGTGGCGGTGGCGGCCGTGTTTACAGTGAGCGTGCTGCCATTGATGCTCAATGTGCCGAGGGTGTGCGTAACTCCGGCGCCGGCGGTGGCTCGCTCGGCGGTGATGGTCGACGTGGCGCTGACGGTGGTGTTGTAGGCGTTGACCGAGGAATCCGTGGCTAGGTCGAGCGTGCCGCCCTTGAGCAGGAGCGGTGTGGCGGTAGTGCCGAGGGCGGTGGTCGAGCCGAGTTTGAGTGTGCCGGTTTCGACAGAGGTATTGCCCGCAGAACGGGTGCTGGCGCCGTTGAGGGTGAGGGTGCCGGCGCCGACTTTGGTGAGATTAAAATCTCCGGTGATACCGGCCGTGAGACTGATGTTGCCCGCGCCGCCGATAGCTGCGCCGTTGGTCGCGGTATTGTTGCCCAAGGTAACCACGCCGCTGTAGGTCACAGTGCCGGTGGAATTCGTAAGTGCGCCGGTGCCGCCGACACCCGTGCCACGCAGAGTAATGGCCTCGGCGGTGCCAAGGGTGAACCCGCTGAGATTGAGTGCGGCGCCTGTGCCTTTGATGTCGGTGGCGCCGGCAGTTGTGCCGAGCGGGGTGTTGGTGCCGCCTCCTGCGGCCCCGAGAACGATGGTGCCGCTGGAAACAGTGGTGATGCCGGTATAGCTATTGGCCGCGGAAAGGGTGAGGCTGCCGGGGCCGGTCTTCTGAATGCCAAATGCTCCGCTCACAAGTCCGCTCAGGGTCAGGCTGCCCGTGTTGGTGACGCCAATTGCCGCGGTTGCTTGGAGCGCGAGCGGAGCGCTGATCACCTGGGATGCGGTGCTGCGATTTACGATACCGGTGGCATCCAAGTTGAGCGTGGTGGTGCTGCTAAGGGTAAATGCCCCCGCGCCAGACATGAAAATCAAGCTGTTGACACTCCACGGAGTGCCGCCATCGGCGGATGGCGTGAGGCGAACCGAACCGTCGAAAGCATAATCGTTGGGTGCGGTGGTGGGCGCCACGTTGTTCGACCAATTGTTCGCGGTCGTCCAGTTGTTGTCGGCGCCGCCTCCGTCCCAGAGGAAGGGGCCGGCAAAACCAGAAGGCGAAATGCAAACGGCGACTGCGGCGGAAACAAAAAGGAGGGCGCGGGACATGCCGCGGAGTTGGGTGCAGCGCGCCTTGAAAATCTCCTGTTGCGATGACGCAATCCGGAGTAAATTCAGTTTGTTCATACAGGAGTCGGGTGAGGGATTCGAAGAGAACAGCGTGGATTGCACGGGTCGTCAAGAATTGAATAGGTATATAACCCTAGGTTTAAATCATGTGCGGTCTTAGGTGAATTCCAACGATGAGACAGGGCATCCCAGTGCTAGGCGGCCCGGACGTTGCCTCAAGGCGGGAGGCTGACATGATCCGTTCGATCTTTGCGGATTTAGCGGCAAAGTTCTGCGTATGGGATGCGGCCTCCCGACCGACGGGTGGCTGATTGTTTCGCTGGAGAAATGCGCATTCCAGGGTGAAATTCATGCGGGTTCGGTTTAGGTGAAAATGTGTTTCCGCTTGGCCTGGGTCGAAGGGACCGTCCGGTTGGTAACCAAGAATAGGTGACTCCGGTTGCTCCAAGGAACGAAGAGTGTCTGGTGATGCCGTAGTAGTCGCAGTGGTGGTGGTTCGTAAAAACACTTATCACCGGAATTTTCTGTCGACAAATGGGGGCAATACCCTACAACCCGAAGAAGCCTAACCCTACTTTCGATATTCAGCCCCCTCATCCACTATGAAACTCGCGTTCCTTTCAGCCTCCAGTCGCCGCGGCGGATGCGTCTCCGCATTTCTGCTCGTTATTTTGAGTGCACTGTCGTTCGTCGCTCCGGCCGGCGCCCAAGATGCCGGTGATCCTGAAATCGTTTTGTATACACAGGCGCAAGTTGAGCTGCAGGGAATCATTCCCTTTTCGCGAAACTATACGTTCACGATGAAATCCCCTGGGCACCTGACTCCCGGGGTGTCGGTGCCGGTGAGTTTCGCCGTCTCAAAGGTGGCGATTCCCCCTGGCGTGAGTGAGGCAACCGCAATTTCTTATGTGACGGTTAGCCCGGCGAACCCGACCTTTACGGGACCAAACCAGACTCAGACCTTTTCTGTTACTTATTCGGTCCCGGCGAATGCCGTTGCGGGTTCCTATGGCATGAAGATCTTAGCCCAAGGGTTCCCGGTGCCGACCCAAGGTCTCATTAATAACGGGACGACCATCAACGCGGCTGTCGCCCCGATCGGCAGCAACTATACGCCCCCGTCTATCTCGATCGCCAATCCTGGCAACGGTTCGACGATCACGATCGCCGCGAACAGCCTGCCGATTTCAGTTCCGTATTCGTTCTCGGCTTCTTCGACTGGGCCGCAGTCCTCTCCGATTACGCAGCTCGATGTTCAGCTCGACCTCGTTACTATCCCCTTGGGTGCGTCTACTGGTGTCGGCACAAACTCGGCGACGGGTTCGGGCAACTTGACGATTACCTCGCTTGGCTCGCACCTCTTTACCGCATTCGCAACCAATCTCGCCGGCCAGGTTTCCGCAATCAGTCAGTTTACCGTCGTGGTGGCGCCGGCACTCGCGCCGCCCAGCGTCGTGATCACCAAGCCTGCGGACGGTAGCACGGTCACGGTAACTCCGGGTGCCTTCCCGGTTTCGATTCCGCTAGAGGTGCTGACGACCTCGACGGTTGCCGGGGTGAGTCCGATCACTGCCGTGGCAGCTTCGATCGACGGCTCTTCGGTCACGTTGACGTCAAGCGGACTCGGCACCACGTCGGTCACCAGCACGGGCACGCTGGTCATCAACACCCCCGGTCAGCACACGGTTGCGGCGGTCGGCATTAACGCGGGTGGCACGGCATCCGATGTGAACACCTTCACGGTGTTGGTCCAAGCGGCCCCGCCAACAGTGGTAATCCATTCTCCGACCGTGAATAGTTCTTACGACTACCGGATCGGTTCTGCGGCCACCGTAGTTCCCTTCACGTTCACCGCGACGAGCAGCTTCGGTGGTATCCGCACGCTGACCGCAAAGGTCGACAACGCCAATTACGTCTTCACGCCGAGCGGATTGGACACACTCACGGCCACGGGCACCATCAACCTGCCCTATACGACCGGTGGCACCCACACGGTGAGCGTCACCACGACCGACGACAACGGCACGGCAACCGCCAATTCGAATTTCACCGTCAACGTCATCGCGCCGACGCCGACGATCGTGATCAACCAGCCCACCGCCGGTGCGACGTTCGCGATTCCGACCGGCTCGACCACTGTCAGCGTCCCTTATTCGTTCGTGACCACGTCAAACAACGGCTTCGTCGTTAATAGCGTGACTGCCACGTTGGACGGCAATCCGATCACCATCGGGGGCACGACTGGTCTCGGCACGGCCTCGGCGACCAGCACGGGCACGCTGACGGGAGTGAGCCCTGGCACGCACACTTTGGTGGCAACCGGCGTTAGCTCCGGTATCACCGTTTCCACTTCAACGACGTTTACCGTTACCTCCGTGCAGCCTCCTCCGAGTGTCGTGATCAACACGCCTCCGGTAGGGTCGACCTACACCCGCACCTCCACGGGCGCGGCGATCAGCATCCCGTTGACTTTCACCGGCACGAGCAACGCGACCAACGGCGTGATCACCCAGCTCAAAGCGACCTTGAACGGCTCGCCTGTCACGGTGAACTCGACGACGCTGAATCAGAAAATTGCGAACGGTTCGTCAACGCTCGTGGTCAGCGCAGCCGGCACCTATACGATTGGGGTCACGGCCGTTGACGCGGTCGGCACGGCGAGCGCAACTCGCACGTTTACGGTGTGCGTTGTCCAGCCTCGCACGATTTGCGGCTCGATCTTCTTCGATGTCGATGGTGACGGAAACTACGACTGCGAGGATTTCGACATCACCGGTGTCACGGTGAAACTCTACAATTCCAGCAATGCCGTGATCGGAACGGACGTCACCGATTGCAGTGGGGATTACTCCTTCTGCAATATCGCGCCCGGCACCTACCGCGTTGTCGCGACTGCCTATGCCGGCCTCAAAGCCAGCACCGTCGGCGAGCGCACGGTAACGGTGACGAACTGCAACGTGACCGTTGCGCGCATTGGCTTCCGTCTCGATTTCGTGGCAATGCGCACGATGACGGCGACCGGCAAGGATGCGGCTTTCTGGAAGTTCAATCTCGACAAGGCCAATAGCTGCAACAGCTCGGGTGCGCAGATCAGTTCGAGCACGTTATCTTCCTACACCTGCAAGATCGGCAACACCGCCCTTGCGGCCTACGACAATATCACGATGAAGCAGGCCGCCAGCCTCATGAGCACGTCGGCTCCCAGTAACAATAACTGCTATACTAGCTACAGCTCATCCTCGTGCTATGGTGGCAGCTATTCGTATGGCTCGAATTGTAGCTCCTCGAACAGCACTTGCTCGACTTGGTCGCCGTTCTCGCGCGAGTTGATCGCTTCCGAGTATAACTACCAACGTGCCTCCTACATCGGCGGCAACAAGAACCTGACCTACATGTTCATCTGGTGGGGCGAGCACGTCCTCCTGAATCCGAACAAATACGGCACCAACTACACGACCTTCGCCAAGAACTGGTGCGCCGCCTACAACAACAGCAATGGCGGCGTGGTAAACGGCCCGTTGAACTGATCGACTTCCCAGCGCTTTCTCCCGAGCCCGGGCCACTTCGCTGTGGCTCGGGCTTTTTTCTTGGGCACACCGGCGACCGGCTCCTTGTCAGCGGAGCGCATTTTCGGGTCACGAAGGAGCGCGGGTGACGGCATCGGGGCGTTTGGCTTCCGCCCAGAAAGCACTTTTCCCGCCCGATTCCGGGAGGGAATTTTCAGGGGCACGAACTTGTCCGCTCCCGCCTATTGTGGCCGGGCGAGAACGTGCGGCGGGTCACTGTCAGCCTGCGCCGCGGTGCCGCAGCTCGCCCGCAAGCGGTTTTGGCGCGTCGCGGGGCGGGCCGGGGCGTTTTACAGCTTTACCGTGCGACCTTCGCGGAACGAGAGGTCGGCGGCGATCACGATGCGGAGACTGTCGATGGCGCTCTGCCAGTGGGAGGTCAGGTCGGTTTTCTCGCGGATCGCTTTGAGAAATACCTCCTGCTCGCGGCGGCACAGTTCGTCGTGGTCCGGCTCGTCGTGCACGTCGATCAGGTCGTCGGCGCGCGCAAACGTCCCGTCGGCCTTGCGGTCGACGTGGTGCAAGCGGAGTTGCTCGGTCTTCGAGTGAGAGTCGACGTCTGAGGATTTGCCGGCGGCGGCGGCGTTTTTCGCGACGATGCTGACGCAGCCTTTGGGGCCGATGACATCTTTCACGAAGAAGGCGGTTTCGCTCATCATGGGACCCCAACCGGCTTCATACCAACCGACCGAGCCGTCGGCAAAGGTGACTTGGAGATGTCCGTAGTTGATTTGGCCGGGCACGACTTCGTCGGAGAGGCGGGCGCCGATGCCGTTCACGCTTACGGGACGGGAGCCGGTCATGCGGCACATGACATCGACGTAGTGCACGCCGCAGTCGACGATGGGCGAAGTGGTGCGAAGAAGGTTTTTGTGTGTCTCCCAGTTCGGGCCGGAACTCTGCTGGTTGAGGTTCATCCGCATGACGAGCGGTTTGCCGAGCGTTTGCGCGAGCTCGGTGAATTTCTGCCACGAAGGGTGGACGTGGAGAATGTAGCCGACGACGAGGGCGCGGTTGAGGCGCTTCGCGGTGGCGATGACGCGTTCGCAGTCGGCGATGTTATCGGCAACGGGTTTTTCGAGGAAGACGTGCGCGCCAGATTCCATCGCGGCGATGGCATATTCGGCGTGGGTCTCGGCGTAGGTGCTGATGCAGACGACGTCGGGTTTGGTCTGTGCGAGCGCGGTGGCGTAGTCGGAGAATTCCGCGTAGCGACCGCCGAATTCGGCGTTGAGTTTTTGCCGGGAGGCGGGGCCGCGCGACACGAGGCCGACGATTTCGAAATCGTCGGCCATCTTGTGGTAGGCGCGCGCGTGGGAGATGCCCATGTGGCCACAGCCGACGACGAGGGTGCGAAGTTTTTGAGACATCGGGAAATACGGTAGTTAACCTAAACTCAGTGCGGCGCGGAGCCGCTCGGAAGTGCTTCGCCGGGACCGGAGGTCGGCGGGCGGAAGAACAGGGCGAGAGCAATTGCGGCGGTCGACGCGACCGCGAAGGGGACGAGGAAGAGACCCTTGAAATCGACGACGTTGGCCTTGGTGTAGACGTCCTGCATCAGCCACGGGCAGATCGAGAACGCGAGGAGCGCGCCGACGCCGAGGATCTGGAGGTTGAACAAGCCTTGGGCGCTGGAGCGAATGTCCTTCGGGAAATAGGCATCGACGAAGATGTAAACCGTCGCGAAGAAGAAGGCGTAGCAAATGCCGTGGAGCACTTGGATCAGGATGATCGCGGTGGCGCTATCAGGGAAGAAGGCGTAGGTCGCGAAGCGCGCAGCGTGGCCGAGGACGCCGACGACCATGGTCGTGCGCCAGCCGAATTTCTTCAACGTCGCACCGAGGACGAACATGGTGAGAATTTCCGCGACTTGGCCGATGCTCATGATGGGTGCGATCCAATTGGCCGCGATGCCGACGCCGCCGGCGGCCTTGGGCGTGCCGAGGAACGTGCCGGTCCAACTGAAGTAGCAGTTGTGCACGAAGGAATCGACGAGTGTGACGAGCCAGAGCACGAGGATGAAGGGCTGCTTCAGGAGTTTGAGGGCGGAGAGCCAGGCGAGATTGTCGGCGGAGCCAGCGGCAGGCGCGGGCTTTTTCGCGGTGCGCGGGAGCGTCATGGCGAAGGCGGCAAGCGCGAGCGAGGCGAGGCCGGCGACGATAAAGGTCCACTTCGTGGCGGCCTTGGCGGCGTCACCGGTTAGTGGATTCGCGAGGGCTTTGCCGAGCCAGTCGACGAGGCCGGCGGGGTGGGCGGCGTCGACCGCGGCCCAGTTGACGAAGATGAAGGTGAAGGGCCACGCGGCGAGAATCCAGCCGATGGTGCCACCCATGCGCACGATGCCGAATTCCTTCTCGGGGTTCTTCATGTTGGCGAACGCGATCGAGTTGGTGATCGAGATCGTCGGCACGTAAAGGAGGCAATGCACGAGCATCAGGAGGAAGAACGGGACGAACTCTTTGGTGAAACCGCAGCCGAGAATCGCGAGGCCGCCCACGAGGTGGGAGAACGCGAGGAACTTCTCGGGGTTGAATTTCCGGTCGGCCCATTGGTTGCTGAAGAACATGCCGACGATCGAGGCGATCGGGAAGGCGTTCAGGATCCACGACTGTTGTCCCGGAGTGAAACCGAGGCTCGGGAGGTAACCGAAAATCAACGGGAGCCACGCGCCCCAGATGAAAAATTCGAGCACCATCATGAAGAAGAGGCGGCCTTTCGGGGAGGATTCGTGGGATGACATGGGTGGAAGGACGATCAGAGATGAAGATTGAACGAAGCAGAGACGCGGGAGCGAAAACGAACGAAAGCTCCGAGAACGTGGCACGGGCGCGCGGCGCGGCGCGAGCCAGAAGATGCGGAAAGCGGCGGAGATTGCGGTTGCGGGAGCCGGCGAAAGGCGTAACTGCACGGTAAGTGAAAATGAAGACGGAGCTGAATGGATATCTTTTCTGTGAGTTTGGCTGCGAGGGCGATGTATCAGATGTTCGCGAAGACTGGCCGTTTGTTTTGCGAGACGTCGGGAGCGTCGACGGGGAAAATATTTTTGAGTTTAGCGGCGATGGTGAGGAATACTTCGCGATATCTGGTCGGTCGTTGAGTTTCGAACGGAAGGATGGAGCCGACCTTGCAATATTCAGTCGTCAGCGCCGCGGGGCGTCTTGGATCGGTGCTCAAGGACCGGTAGATCTCCAAACGTCTCGTGGAGAGCACCCAACGATTCCGATGATTCCGCAGCGTAAAGCGCGAATTGCTGAGCTGGCTAGCGCTCTCAATCGGCGTGGATCCATGCGGATTTTGGAGGGGCTCTTTTTGGAAGAATCGCGGCAATATTTGGCCTTGGTAAAGTTTTCAGAAGAAGACGTGGTTCACGTGGTGGGTGACGCGATGAGTATTCTTGATATTCCCGAGCTACCTATTTCGAGCTGGAAGATACTGTCTCGAGCGGTCGGAAGTGTGATCTGAAATTAAGTGGTTTCTCGACTATGCCGTCTCCCTCCGCTGACCCGAAAAAAATCCTCCGCGAGTTGGTGGCGGTGCCGAGTGTGCATCCCGAAGCGGACCCGATGGGGACGCCCACGGGGGAGGCGGCGATGGCGGCATGGATGTCGGACCATCTGCGCGGACTCGGCGCGGACGTGAAGACCTCACTCATCGCGCCGGGGCGCCCAAGTGTGGTCGGCGTGTTTGAGCCGACGCGGAAGGCGCGGACGACCGTGGTGTTTGCGCCGCATCTCGATACCGTCGGCGTGCGCGGGATGACAGTGCCGGCGTTTAAACTCACGGAGCAAAACGGGCGGCTGCATGGGAGAGGAGCGTGCGACACGAAGGGTCCGACGGCGGCCATGCTGGCGGCGGTAGCGGCTTGGTTGCAGACGGAGGATCGCCGGATGTCGGATATTCGTTTAATCGTCGCTGCGACGGCGGGGGAAGAGCAGGGGAGTCTGGGCGCACAGGCCTTGGTCAAGGCGGGTTTGCGGGCGGATTTTGCGGTGGCGTTGGAGCCGACGGATCTGAAGGTCGTGTATGCTGCGACGGGCGTCTTGCGCGTGTGGATCGAAGTGCCGGGGCGGGCGGCGCACGGGGCGAAGCCCGAACGCGGCGACAATGCGGTGTATCGGGCGCTGCCGTTGGTGCAGGCCCTGAAGGACGAACTGGCGCCGTGGCTGCGTGCGCAACGGCATCCGGTGTTGGGCGGGTGCAGCTTGAATCTGGGAATTTTGCAGGGTGGCGGAGAGCTGAATTTGGTGCCGGCGCGGTGTCGGATCGGCTTGGATATTCGCGTGCATCCCGGCTGTTCGGCGGCGGAGGTGAAGCGGCGATTGGCGGCGTTGGTGGCAGTCCACGCGCCGAAAGCCAAACTGAGTTTGCACCGCGAGGGACCGTCGTTTGTGACAGAAAAAAGCGAGCCATGGGCGCGGCGGTTGCGGGCGGCGGGACGCGGCTGGGCGGCGGCCGACTGGTTTTGCGATGCCAATATTTTCGCCGCGCACGGGACGCCGGCGGTGGCGTTCGGGCCGGGAAGTATCCGTCAGGCGCACACGAAGGATGAGTTTATTCTCGAGCGCGAGCTGCGCGCGGGCGCGGCGGCTTTTGGCGAGTTTCTGCGGAGCGGCGCCAAGTAGGGGGCGGGATTGTCGGACGGACGGGTGAGATTTGCGCTTCCGTCGGAATTTTTATTCTGCCACGGTCCGAGATTCTCATGGCCAACTCCTCGCCGGTCCAACGCAACCCCGATCGCACGCGGCGCCGCCTACTGCAGGCGGCCATCAAGTTGTTTGCCAAGCAGGGCTTTCACGCGGTGTCGGTCGACGAGATCGTGGCACTCGCGAAAGTGAACAAGCGGATGGTTTATCACTATTTCGGCAGCAAAGACGCGCTGTTTGAGGCGGCGTTGGTCGAGGTATACGGTCGCATCGAGTCGATCGAGTTTCACGCGGTGGAACTCGGCCGCAGTCCGACCGAGAAACTGGCGCGGTTGCTGGAGAGCTATTTCGAGTTCCTGGATGCAGAGCCCGAGTTCACGCGGTTGCTGCAGTGGGAAAATTTGGAAAAGGGGCGGCATCTCACAAAGGAGAATCACCTGCTGACCAAGAATCCGTTTTTCGCGCAGTTCCGTGCGATCGTGGAGTCCGGGATCGCGGCGGGGGAGTTTCGGAAGGATTTGGATATTCCGCACCTGCTGATCCATTTCATCGGGCTCTGCTTCATCTATCACTCGAATCGTTTCTCGCTTTCGCAGAGTTTGGATTTGGACCTGGGCAATGTAGAGGTGAAGAAAAGCGGTCTCCGGCAGGTGCTGGCATTGGTCTTTGACGGCATTGCGAAGCGGTAGCGGACGGCGCGCGGCCGAGAGGCGTGCCGCGCCGCGGAGTTTCGCGCCGCAATTCTGAACACAAAAAAGGCCGCCCGGTGCAGAGGGCGGCCGAAAGGGATACCGCCGAGCGCACATTCGCGCGGGGCGGAAGGTCCGGTTAACAGTTATTTCTTGGGCGCGGCGGCGGCCTGCTCTTTCTCGATCTTGGCGGCCTCTTCGTCGGAAACGAACATGTAGACGTGGGCGGTCTCGATCACGAGGGTGTAGTTGCGGTCGAGGGAGAAGCCGTAGGCTTTCACCATCTTTTGGTTGTTCTCGTTCAGCTTCGCCATCGCTTCGTCGAGCTTGGCTTTGATTTCCTTTTTCTTGGCCGCATTGGTCTCTTTGTCGTGGGCGGCGTTGAGCTCGACCGCTGCCTGGCGCTGGGCCTGCATGACCTGGACGTTCGCCTGAAATTCGCGATTCGCCTCAACGGTCTTGAGCGTCGAGACGCGCACGAGTTTTTGCTGTTTCTCAGCGGCGGGAGCGGTCGGGGCGGCGGCCTTCTTGGTGTCGGCGGCTTTCTTGGCATCGGCGGCGATGAGACCGGCGCTGAGCAAGCAGGCGCTGAGGCCGAGAATGGTGATGATGGATTTTTTCATTGGATGGGTGTTGTGATTGAAGGGATGATTCCGGGCTGGCCCGCCAGAGGGCGCACCGGGCTGCAAACCGGATAGCAGGGGCGTTTCTGACGTCCGTGGCTAGCCCATTTTTGCTCTTGCTGGCGGCTAGCGGCGATGACGATTTTCCCGATAAGGCAGCGACGACCACGGTGAGTCTGGTGCCGCGCAGCGGGCGCGGATCGTGCCGTGCGAAGTCGGTGCATTGGGCGGATTCTTTTTTGCAGGAATTAGGCGCCGGCCTTGAATTCTCCGCGGCATTGCACTCGTTTGGAGCGCGATGGCGAATCACCCCACCACTCCCGGCGCACGTGCGAATACGTTCGACGCCATTGTCATCGGCTCAGGTATCAGCGGCGGCTGGGCCGCCAAAGAGCTCTGCGAAGCCGGCTTGCGAACCCTTGTGCTCGAGCGCGGACGCGACGTGAAACACGTCGAAGACTATCCGACGGCGCTTAAGAACCCGTGGGACTTTCCCCATCGCGGGAAAATGCCGCTGAGTGTGCTCGCGGAGAATCCCGTGGTGAAAAAATGCTACGCCTTCGACGAAGCGACGGAGCATTTTTTCGTGAAGGACCGGGAGCACCCCTACGTGCAGGAGAAGCCGTATGATTGGATCCGCGGTTACCAAGTCGGCGGCAAGTCGCTCATCTGGGCGCGGCAGACGCAGCGGTGGAGCCGGTTTGATTTCGAGGGCGCGGTGCGTGACGGTATTGCCGATTGGCCGATCGGCTACGCCGACCTCGCGCCGTGGTATTCGCACGTCGAGAAATTTGCGGGCATCAGCGGCAACTTCGACGGCCTCGAGACTTTGCCCGACGGTGAGTTTCTCCCGGCGTGGGAGATGAACGACGTGGAGAAGCACGCTCGGGGAAAAATCATGGCGGCGTTTCCCGGGCGGCATGTGATCCAGGGGCGTTGCGCGCACCTCACCGTGCCGAAGGCGCATCATAATGCGCTCGGCCGCGGCCAGTGCCAGGCGCGCAATCTCTGCTACCGCGGGTGTCCGTTTGGCGCGTATTTCAGCTCCAACTCTGCGACGCTCCCGGCGGCGGCGAAGACGGGGAAACTCACGTTGCGTCCGCATGCGGTGGTCGAGTCGATTTTGCACGACGCCGCGACGGGCAAGGCGAGCGGCGTGCGGATCGTCGATGCGCAGACGAAACAGACGACCGAGTATTTCGCGCGCGTGGTTTTCGTGAACGCGGCCTGCCTGAATACGAATCTGATTTTGCTGAACTCGAAGTCGACGCGGTTTCCGGCGGGGCTCGGCAACGACAGCGGACTGCTTGGGCAGTATATCGCGTTCCACAATTACCGCGGCAGTATGTCCGCCACGATGGAGGGCTTTGCTGACTCGTATTACTCGGGGAGGCGGCCGACGCAGCTCATGATGCCGAATTTCCGCAACGTGCGGAAACAGGAGGCGGACCTCGATTTTCAACGCGGCTACATGGTGTTTTTCGGCGCGGGTCGCTCCGGTTGGCAGCAGGGCAACGCGACCAAGGGAGTCGGTGCGGCTTTCAAGGACCGCATTACGCAACCCGGGCCTTGGGGCATCTCGATGATGATGCAGGGCGAGACGGTGCCGCGGAAGGAGAACCACGTGCGGCTCTCGGCCGACCACCGGGACGCCTGGGGTATTCCGCAAATCGTGACGTCGATCGGTTATCACGACAACGACGAGAAGCTGCTGAAGGATTTTCTCACCCGCGGCGAAGAAATGCTGACCGCGGCCGGGGCGAAAAACATCCGCGTAAACGACTCCAAGCAAAATCCCGGCCTGGATATTCACGAGATGGGTGGCGTGCGCATGGGTAAAGATCCGCGGACGTCGCTCCTTAACCGGTGGAATCAACTGCATGCCTGCCCGAATGTGTTTGTGACGGACGGAGCGAGTATGGCTTCGACCGGGTCGCAGAATCCTTCGCTGACGTTTATGGCGCTGGCGGCGCGTGCGGCCCATCACGCCGCCGACGAGTTGAAGAAAGGAAATCTATGAAACGCGTGAACCGTCGCGAAGCCATCCGGCAATCTGCGGTGTGGGCCGGAGTCGCCGCGTTGTGGGCGAGTCTGCCCGCTCGCACGTGGGCCGCGCTCGCGTTGCCGAAGGAATGGAGCGAAGCCGACGAAAAATTGCTCACGCTGATCGGCGACACGATTATCCCGGCGACGGCGGAGTCGCCCGGGGCGGGCGCGGTGGCGATTGGGCGTTTTATGATCGTGCAGGCGACGGATTGTTATCCGGCGGAAGCGCGGGAGCGGCTGCGTCGCGGGATGCGCGAAATCGACGAGGCGGGCCGGCGGGAATTTTCCCGGCCGTTCGTGGAGCTGACGGTTGCGCAGCGCGAAAATATTCTTGGCGATTACGAAGCGCGGGCGGCGGCGCCGTGGCGGTTACTGAAAGAACTCACGCTGCTCGGGTATTTCACGGCCGAGGCCGGCGCGACGCAGGCGCTGCGTTACCTGCCCGTGCCGGGCGGGTTTGTGGGCTCGCTACCGCTAAAGAAGGGCGAGCGGGCTTGGGCGCTGTAGACGATCAGGGCGAGGGCGGCGCGGCGAACTGCGGGTGGCCGGTGAGGCGTTTTTCGAAGAGAACTTTTTCGTCGTCGGTGAGGCCGGTCGGATATTTCGAGGAGCTGCGGCTCCAGCGGGCGAGCCATTCGGCGTCGAGGAGCTTCGGCGGGCGGGGATGCGTCGTGAGGCCCTCCGCGCGGGTGAACGCGGCAGTGGTCGAGGCTTTCGGGCCGGTGCCGGTGCCCTCAGCCACGTAGAATCCCGCGGTGAGCAGAGCGACGCGCACGGCGGTGGCGGCAGAGTAGGTGTAAAGCTCGGCGGACTTGGGCGCGCAGTGCGCGGCGATGCGCGAGAAGACGCCGACGGTCCAGAGGCCGGTGTCGGTCTTGGCGGAAAACGGGTCGAAGAAAATCACGTCGGGCACGTGCGAGGTCTCGAGGAATTTCAGGAAGTCGCCCTTGTGGAGATTCCAGCGGAGGAGTCCGGACGGGTGTTCCCAATGGCCGTGTTTCAAAACCTCGTGCGGGGCGCCGTGACGGATGTGGGGAAACTTGCCGGGTTCGCGCAGGGCGAGGCGGAGCGGGTCGAGGTCGCACTCGAAGCTCACGATGCGCAGCGGGCGGAGCGCAGCGGCGCCGTGGGTGGCGAGCGTCTGCTCGAAGCAGGCGATGGCGGCCATGGCGTTGGACGCAGCGCCGAGGCCGACATCCCAGATGACCCATTCGGTGGCGTCGCCGGTGGCGGTGCGGAGGAGGCGGATGGCGAGAGCGGATTGGTCGACGTAGAGTTTTTGGGCTTCATCGCTGGGGCGGTTGACGGAATGCATGACCTCGCCGGAACTGATTTGGCGGATGCTCGAAAAGCCCTGTGGGCCGGTGACGATCTCGTAGTCCCCGAGGTGCTGCGGACGCGGGAAACGGGTTTGTTTCGTGGGTTGGCTGGGATTGGCTTCGTCGGTGCGGACGAGCTCGACGCGCATCTTTTCGTAGAACGGGACAAACTGATCGCGCAAAATCGCCGCGCGCATGGCGCGCATGAGGCGGTGGTAGAACGCGAGGTTGTGGATGCCGAGGAGGTGCCAGCCAAGGTATTCGCCGGTCTTGGCGAGGTGGTGGAGGTAGCCGCGCGAGTAGTTTTTGCAGCAATGGCAATCGCAGGCGGCGTCGAGCGGCTCCTCGGAGAATTTGTAGACGGAGCGGTTGAGTTGGAATTTTCCGTGGGACGTAAAAACGGCGCCGCGTTGGGCGAGTTGGGTGGGAATAATGCAGTCGAACATGTCGACGCCGCGGTGCACGGCTTCGAGGAGATCGATCGGCGTGCCGACGCCCATGAGGTAGCGCGGGAGGTTTTTTGGGAGGTGGTCGGTGACGAAGCCGGTGAATTCGTAGCGCTCGGCGTGCGTCTCGCCGACGGCGAGTCCGCCGATGGCGAGACCGTCAAAGCCGAGCGTGCGGAGAAACTCGGCGCTTTGCTGGCGGAGCGCGTGGTGGCAGGCGCCCTGCACGATGCCGAACAGCGCCTGTTTCGAGTCACCACGGGCGGCGAGCGAGCGCACGGCCCAGCGGTGGGTGAGCTGCATGGCGGCCTCGGTTTGTGCGTAGCCGGCGGTCGAGGGGATGCACTGGTCGAGCACCATCATGATGTCGGAACCGATGGCTTTTTGCATCTCGATGCTGGACTCGGGAGAGAGGAGGAGGGTCTTGCCGTCGACGTAGCTTTTGAAGTGGGCGCCTTCCTCTTCCATCGCGCGCTCGGATTGGAGGGAAAAAATTTGGAAGCCGCCGGAGTCGGTGAGGACGGGGCGGTCCCACTTCATGAAGTTGTGGATGCCGCCAAACTTCTTGAAAACCTCGGGGCCGGGGCGGAGGAGAAGGTGGTAGGTGTTGGCGAGGAGGACATTGGCGCCGGTCTCGCGGAGCGTTTCGCGCGTCTGGCTTTTGACCGTGGCCTGCGTGCCGACGGGCATGAAGATGGGGGTTTGGACCTCGCCGTGGAGCGTCTGGTAGGTCGCCGCGCGCGCCTTCGAACCGGAGGCTTCTTTATCGAGAGTGAAGTTGAGACGGGACCTGGATGCGGTGGGCGCGTGGTGGTTGGGGCGGTGAGTAAGGGGCAGATTTGGGCGCAGGCGAGCGGAAGTGTGCGGGGGCCGGCGGCGTGAAGAAATGCCTCTGCGGGATTTTTGGTGATTAACGGCGCGGGGCCGTCACCGTCGGCGTATGAAGATCAAATCATCCGAGTTCGACCGCAGCGCGCCGAATCTAAAAGCGTGTCCGCAGTCGCCGTTTCCGGAGTTTGCCTTCATCGGGCGATCCAACGTCGGCAAGTCGTCGATCATCAATCTGCTGACGGAACGTCGTGAGCTGGCCAAGGTGTCGGACACGCCGGGCAAGACGAAGCTGATCAATTTTTTCCGCATCAACGGCTCGTGGAATCTCGTGGATTTGCCCGGCTACGGCTACGCGAACGTGAGCAAGGACCAGCGGGCGGATTTTAACGAGGCGGTGGCCGATTTCATCGAGCAGCGGGAGAAGCTGCGTCTGGTGTTTGTGCTGATCGATTCGCGGTTGGCGCCGCAGAAGATCGACCTGGAGTTTCTCGCGTGGCTGCAAGGCACGGTGCGCCCGTTTGCGCTGATTTTCACGAAGACGGACAAGATTTCGGCCACGCAGGCGCAGACGAATATCGCGTTGTTCATGAAAACGGCGTTCGCGGGCAGGACGGAGTTGCCGCGGACGTTTGCGAGTTCGGCGAAGACGAAGCACGGGCGCATGGAGATCCTGAAGTTTATCGAAGAGATGCTGAAGGAGCGGGCTTAAGACTGTGGGGGCATGGGCGCTGAATGCGCGGAGTGCGGGCTTTGCTTGCGAAATCCGCCACAGCAGAAACCTTCACGCGCAAAATGAGCTTCATGGATTCACTCAAAACACCGTTGGGTCGGCTGCGTGTGATCGGTTTCTGGGAGGGACTTTCCTTCCTGGTGCTGCTCGGGATCGCCATGCCGCTGAAGTATATGGCGGGTTGGCCCGACGCGGTGCGGGTGGTTGGGATGGCGCACGGCGTGTTGTTTATGCTCTACCTCGCGGCGGCGATTCAGGCGGCCAACGAATACGATTGGCCGTGGCGACGCACGGCGCTCGTGTTTGTGGCGAGCGTGCTGCCGGGCGGGCCGTTTGTAATCGACGCCAAGGTGCTGCGCGACGAGCCGGCGAACCGCGCGAACAAGTGATGTCGCGGTGGGCCGGGGTGGGCGACGACGACCCCTGTAAGGGCGTTGCCGAAGTGCGTCGTTGGGGCGACATGGCAAAAAGTGCGTTACTTTCGACCATAGACGCCCAGACTTCCGGGGCTTCGCGTGGTAAGAACTGTGTGCCCGTGAGGTAGGGCGGCAACTACGCCGCTTTTTCACCCCGATTCCAGTAAACCGCCAAAATCATCCCCATGAATGTCCCGTCTGTTCCGAATGTTTCGCGTCGCGATTTTATGAAACTGTCCGCGGTCACCGCCGGTGCCGCCGCGTTGTCCGGACTGGGTGCGCCCCGTGTGTTCGGCGCTTCCGCCGGGTCTGATCGTATCAAAGTTGGCGTGGTCGGATGCGGTGGACGCGGTCCGGGCGCGGCCAAGGACTGCCTGAACTCGGCGCCGGGCGTCGAGATCGTGGCGCTCGCCGATCTCTTCCCGTGGCAGGTGGAGTCGGCCAAGAAGAAGTTGAACATCCCGAATGCGAAGGGCTTCTCCGGTTTCGATGCCTACCAGAAGGTCTTGGCCGAGGATATCGACCTTGTGATCCTCGCGACGCCCCCGGGTTTCCGTCCGGTGCATTTCGCCGCGGCGATTGCGGCCGGCAAACACGTGTTCATGGAGAAACCCGTCGCGGTAGATCCCGTGGGCGTGCGCTCGGTGATTGAGACGGCCCGTCTCGCCAAACAAAAGAAACTCGCGGTGGTCGCAGGCACCCAGCGCCGCCACCAGCCGGCATATATCGAGACGATGAAGCGCATCCACGGCGGTGACATCGGCGAGCTCGTCGCGGGCAATTGCTATTGGAACGGTGACGGCATCTGGTTCCGCCAAAAGAACGATCCGAAGTATCCCGACCTCGCCAAACTCAGCGACTTTGAGTGGCAGTGCTGGAACTGGTATCACTGGGATTGGCTCTCCGGCGACCAAATCGTCGAGCAGCATCTCCATAATCTCGACGTGATGAACTGGGCGTTTGGAGCCCCACCGGTGAAATTCTACGGCATGGGTGGACGCCAAAATCGCGGCAGCATCCCTGGGAATATCTGGGATCACTTCGCCGTCGAAATGGAATACGCCAACGGCGCCCGTGTCACCAGCATGTGCCGCCACACCCCGAAATCGACCACCCGTATCGCCGAGCGCGTCGTCGGCACGAAGGGCCTGGCTGATTGCGACAAGGGCCTCATCAAGGGCGCGAAAGCCTACAATTATCCGTCGGATCCGAAGCTGAATCCGAACCCGTATGTCGTCGAGCACACTGATCTGATCGCCAGCATCCGCAGCGGCAATCCGCTCAACGAAGGCGAGCAAGTGGCCCTTAGCACGATGACCGCGATTGGCGGACGCATGGCGGCCTACACCGGTCGCGAGATCAAATGGCAGTGGCTCATGGAAGGATCGAAGCTCGATATCTTCCCGAAGAATCCGGCGCCCGGACCCGGCATCTTCACGCCGGTGCCGATCCCTGGTTCGGTTGAGTTGATCTAATCGGCTTTCGGCACGCGCAGGCTCGTCACGGGCGATGAAGAAACCCACCCGCGACGAGCGGCAACGCATGTGTGTGCGGAAGCGGCGCTATCGCTCGCAAGGCGATGCGCTGGATGCTGCCCTCGTGCTCGGCCTCGCGCGGCAACGCCAAGCTTACCTCTGCCCGCACTGCCGCCAGTGGCATCTCTCGTCCTCGTGACGTGGAAAGCTCTGGCGGCGAGGGCAGAGTTCACGCTGTGTGGTGCTCCCTCACTCCCCGCCGGCCACCCACTATGAAAACGTGTCGTATTCTCCTGCTCGCGACCTGTCTCGCCGGTGCCGCGCGGGCCGAGCTGTGGCAGACGACGATGGGCGACCGCTGCGAGGGCTCGCTCAGCGGGGTCTACGGATCGATGGCGTTGATCGCCGGCAAGACGGCTGCGGTGCAGCTGCCGCTCGCACAGCTCGATGACGCGGGGCTCGGGCGCGTCGCCGACTACCTCGCGGGAAACGCCGCGACGACCCGCGCTTGGAGCGGTTCGCCCTCGGCCGTGGCGAAAAGTCTGCGCAACCGGATGCAGGTGCTGCGCGACGGAAAACTCGTGGACTTCGATCCGGGCGAGCGCGCGGAACCGCAGGTCTACCTGGCGTATTTCGGAGCGTTGTGGTGCGGACCATGCCGGCGGTTCAGCCCGGAACTTGTGCGCACCTACCAACAGCTGAAGCAGGAGGCCCCGGACTATTTTGAGTTGGTGTTTGTCAGCAGCGATCGCGACGCACGGGAGCAGCTCGGCTATGTGCGCGAGGTCGGGATGCCGTGGCCGGTGGTCAAGTTTTCGGCGCTCGGGCGTGTCGCGCCAATCGAGCGCTGGGCCGCGAAAGGCATTCCCAATCTCGTCGCAGTCACGCGCGAGGGAGAACTCATTTTTCACAGCTACCGCGGAGAGGAGTATCTCGGGCCGCAAGCGGTGCTCAAGCAGTTCACTGAGCTGTTGCGGTCGACCAAGGGCGATTCCGACGAGGTGAAGCGGGCGCGCCATCGGCTCGCGGTGCTCCAGCATTTGCGCGGGGCGAAGGAGGCCACGCTGCCGGCGCGGCCTTACGTCGTGTCACTGGATTTTTCGCGCTATCGGACATTGTCGATCGCGCGGCTCAATGCCACGCTCAGCATCGACGAGCGCGGCCGGGTAACCGATGCGAGTTTCGAGCCCGAGCTGCCCACGGCGATTGATTTTCAGTTGAATCGAGACGCGGGCGATTGGTTGTTCTTGCCGGCGGTCGAGAGCGGAAAAGCGAAAGCGATCAAAGTGATTTTGCCGCTACAGTTGACTGATGTGGAGACCGCGGCGAAGCGCTGAGTCCCGGCGTTATTCTTCGTTGTCGCCGGGGGCGGCCCCGTGGTTGGCCGGCAGTTTTCCCGGCAGAAAATAGAAATAGCCCATGAGCCAGAGGCTCCACGAGGTGCGGTAAAAAAGGAAGGGCACCAGCAGCGCCAACGCACCGCCGAGCCCGATGGCGACGGCGGTTCCGATTACGCCGTAGATGGAGAGCAAAATCACGGGCACGATAAACGCCGCGACCGTGACCGTGTAGCTGATGACGAACGGGCCGAGGAAAAATCCGTCGCCGCGGTCGAGTTTCAAGCCGCACTCCGGGCAGGTCGGATTCAGGGCGAGCCGTTTGCCGGGCACAAACAACGTGTGACCGCCGCAATTCGGGCAACGGTGCTGCCAGCCGCGCGTGACGATCTGTTGTCGGGTGACGCTCATGAGCGCAGGGAATCCGGATACAGTCCGCGTGCAACCGCACGCCGCACTCAGGCGGGACCGGTGCCCGGGGTTGAACTGCCGAGCAGACGCCCGGTGTTGGCATCGACGCGCACGCGCACGCCTTGCTTCGAAACGGCGGTCAGGACCTCGTCGTCGACTTCGGCGATCGCCGCGCAAGGGTCGTCGGCGAGGGGCCATTCGGCGAGCCATTGCAGGCGCAGTTCGCGATCGAGACAGTAGAGGTTCGGAATGCCCGGCAGCAGCCCGTGCGGATGCTCGCGCACGTAGAAGCAACGGGGCCCCCGGCAAAACTCGACGACGGCGGTCGCGAGCGGGGCGTGGGCGGAGGCGTGAGCGCCTTCACGGGTGAGTTGACAGAGCGAGCCGTCGATCACGGCGATGGGTTGAAGCGGGGGATTCACAGGCTGGAGTGAGTAAGGAAGCGGCAGGCCGGGACTTGGGCGACAAAATATTCCGCGGGAGGCGGCGTGGGGACGATCCGCTTGGAGAATTGCCTTGTTTGAACTCGATGCATTGCGCCAACTTCCGGCGCCCTATCGCGGAGGCTGCAGTTGTCCGCGACCCCCACTACTATGAACTACCCCAGCTTCGCGGGCCTTTGGGCGCGCGCCTTACTCGTGATCGCGTGCCTTTTCGCGCCGATCGCATCTGCTCAGACGACCTCCACCGGCACGATCGAAGGCCGGGTGCTCAACACCCGCAACGGCGAGTATCTCGAGCGCGCGCGGCTGACGATCGAGGGCACGCAGCTCGAAACGTTTTCCGATTCGTCGGGCCAATACCGCTTCTCCGGCGTGCCGGCCGGCGCGGCCAAAGTGCGGGTGTTTTTCACGGGTTTGGACGTGCAGTCCGAGACGGTGATCGTCCCAGCCGGCGGGGCGGTGCAACGCGACTTCAGTCTCGCGGCGATGCAGCAGTCATCGGTCACCGACAAAGACACGGGCGTGGTGAAGCTTTCGAGCTTCGTGGTCGGCACGTCGAAAGAGATGGACGGCGCCGCCATCGCGATCAACGAGCAGCGCTTCGCTTCGAACATGGTGAGCGTGGTCTCGGCGGATGAGTTCGGGCACGTGGCCGAGGGCAACGTGGGTGAGTTTCTCAAGTTCATCCCCGGTATCAGCATGGACTACGGTGGCGGCGATGCGCGCACGATCTCGCTCGGCGGTGCGCCGTCGAACAACGTGCCGGTGACCATCGGCGGCTTCAGTCTCTCCAGCGCCGCGTCGTCCGGCACGAGCCGCACGGTCGAGCTCGAACAGGTTTCCATCAACAACATCGCCCGGATCGAGGTTTACCACTCGCCCACGCCGGAGTCGCCTGGCTCGGCGCTCGCCGGTGGCGTGAACATGGTGCCGCGCGGCGCGTTTGAGCGGTCGAAACCGGTGCTCAACTGGAGCGCCTATTGGATGTTTCGGGACGCAGAGAAAGAACTGCGTAAGACGCCCGGGCCCACGCGCGACGAGACCTACAAGATTCACCCGGGCTTCGACTTCTCGTGGGTGGTGCCCGTGAACAAGCGCTTCGGCTTCACGCTCTCCGGTGGCCACTCCTCGCAATACACGATGCAGGATTATTTCGCCAACACATGGCGTGGAGCCGGTCAGGCGACGAGTGCGCCGGCCGCCAACGGCACGCCGGGAGCGCTCCCGGATACGACCGCCGACAAACCCTACCTGACCAACTATACGGTTCGCGACGGCACCAAGCTCACGACGCGCGATTCCCTCGGGGCGACGATGGACTTCAAGCTTTCGCGCAACGACATGGTTTCCTTCTCCTTTCAATACGCCTACTTCGATGCGGAGTTTAACAACCGCACGCTCAACTTCGCGATCTCGCGGGTGTTGCCCGGGCATTTCGACACGCGCACGACCAACGGCGATCTCGGGCAGGGCACGATCTCGGTCAACAGCGGGGCCCGCCAAAAGGCCGGCACCACCTACATGCCCACGATCGTCTGGCGTCACAACGGCCCGATCTGGAAGGCCGACCTCGGGGCGAGCTACTCGCATTCGAGCAATCACTACCGCGATATCGACAAGGGTTATTTCAACGGCACCAACACCCAGCGCACGAATGTCACCGTGTCGTTCAGCGAGATTACCTACCTGCGGCCCGGCAAGATCACTGTTTCCGACGGTATCACCCGCGCACCGGTCGATCCCTACAGCCTCTCGAGCTTTGTAATCAACACCGGCACCAGCGACACGTGGGAAACCTCGGATGTGCAGCGCGGTGTGCGCGGCAACCTCGGCCGTGACTTCCGCGTGCGCAACATCCCCATCGCCCTCAAAGTGGGTGCCGATGTGCGCAACTCCATCCGTGATATCCGCGGCACGGCCGAGACCTACACCTTCGTCGGCAAAGACAAAATTCGCACGACGACTCCCACCGGCACGGTGGCCGTTCCCGGCAGCGACGACGGCGCGGGGCTCGTGCTCGACGAGATTTTCTCCCAGCGCATCGCACCGTGGGGTTTTCCGCGCGTGCAATATCCCAGCAACTACGACCTCTGGGAGCTCTACAAGGCGAACCCCGACTATTTCACGCGCGATCCCAATGGCGACTATCGTAACGCGGTGACGCGTTCGAAGCGCGCCTCCGAGGTGATTTCGTCGGCCTACATCCGCAGCGATGTATCGTTCTTTGGCGGCCGCCTGAAACTCGTCGGTGGCGTGCGCGCCGAGCAGACGAACGTCGATGCCGAGGGTTTTCTCAGCGATCCGACCGCCAACTATAGACGCGATGCCAGCGGCGAAGTCATTCCGCAGCGCGATGCCAACGGAAATATCATCTTCACCGGCACGGGCGTGAACCGCATCCCCGCGCCGACGCTGATCGAGCCGACGACGATTCCGAATCCGGCGGGCGGCACTGCGCTCTCCAACGCGCTGGCCGTTTCCAAGCTCACTTACATCGATCGCGGTCAGCAAACGAAGAAGGAATACCTCCGCTATTTCCCGAGCCTCAACGCGAGCTACAATCTCCGCGAAAACCTGATCGTCCGCGGCTCGTTCTACCAGTCGGTGGGCCGTCCCGATTTCAGCCAATACGCGGGCGGCCTCACACTGCCCGACACGGAGTTGCCCGCGAATCCGAACAGCAACCGCATCAGCGTGAATAACGCCGGCATCAAAGCGTGGTCGGCGAACAGCACGAAAATCCGGTTCGAATATTACTTTGGCCGCGTCGGCCAGCTCTCGATCGGCGCCTATCGCCGCGATTTTAGAAATATGTTCGGCAACGTTGTGTTTCAGGCGACGCCAGAGTTTCTCGAACTCTACGGCCTCGATGAGGAGACCTATGGGCCGTATTACGTTTCGACGAATTTCAACGTCCCCGGTCTCGTGCGCATGGAAGGCACGGAGTTCGACTACAAGCAGGCGCTCACGTTTCTGCCCAACTGGGCGCGGGGCGTGCAGGTCTTTGCGAACATGAGCGCGCAGCGCGCCACCGGCGATGAGACGCGGAGTTTTAACAACTACCAGCCGCGCATCTACAACTGGGGCATCAGTCTCACGCGGCCGAAATTCAATGTGCGCATGAACTGGAACTACCGCGGTCGCCGTCGCGGTTCGTATATCGCGGAGTCGCCGCGCAGCATCGAAGCCGGCACCTACACGTGGCAGTCGAAGCGCCTCTACATCGATCTCAGCGGCGAATACACGCTCACGCGGCGCGTCGGGATTTTTGCCAGCATGCGCAATCTCAACGACGCCACCGAGGACACCGAGCGCCGCGGCCCCAACACGCCCGAACACGCGCAGCTCAACTCGCGCGAGGATTTCGGCTCGCTCTGGACGATCGGCATCAAGGGCACGTTCTGAGCGGGCGGAGCAGCGGGGCACGTCGGCGGCGCCTGCGCGGGATTTTGATCTCTGTATTGTAGCCCTGCTCGTGAGAGCAGGGAGTGCGTCCACGCGAACGACCCTCGTCCCGCCTCTCACGAGGCGGGCTACGCCAGAATTGTGACGTGGCACCGGCATTAAGTTTTCGTGCTGGCCTCAGGCCGGGACTTACTGAATGCCGCGACCGACCACTCCGCCGTTGATCGGTCGGGGCGTTCGGCGTTGCGATGCTGCGCATGAAAATCCCCGCCCCGCTCCGTTCCTTCACCGCAGTTCTGGCCGGCGTGCTGGCGCTCGGTTCCTTCGCTACGGCCGCCGAGACGCCGTCGGCCTCGGTGCTCCCGGCGGAAACGCCCGAGCAGCACAATGCCCGCATGGCGTGGTGGCGTGAGGCGCGCTTCGGGATGTTCATCCACTGGGGCATTTACTCCGTGCCCGCCGGCACGTGGCAGGGGAAACAGATTCCCGGCATCGGCGAGTGGATCATGAACCGCGGCAAGATTCCCGTCGCCGACTACGCCAAGTTTGCCGAGCAGTTTAACCCCGTGAAGTTCGATGCCGACGCGTGGGTGCGCCTCGCGAAAGAGGCCGGCATGAAATACATCATCATCACGTCGAAGCACCACGACGGTTTCGCGATGTTCAAATCCGCGGCGAGCTCCTACAATATTTACGACGCCACGCCGTTTAAACGCGACCCGCTCAAGGAACTCGCCGCCGCGTGCAAGAAGCACGGCGTTAAGCTCGGGTTCTACTACTCTCAGGCGCAGGACTGGCATCACCGCGGTGGTGCGGCCAGCGGCGGCCAGTGGGACAAGGCCGCGCAGGAAGGCGACATGGACGCCTACATCCGCGACATCGCCGTGCCGCAAGTGAAAGAGATTTTGAGCAACTACGGCCCCATCGCCGTCCTCTGGTGGGATACGCCGACGAATATGACCAAGGAGCGCGCCGATGTGCTCGCCCCGCTCGTGAAGCTCCAGCCCGGCATCATCACCAACAATCGCCTCGGCGGCGGTTATCAGGGCGACACCGAGACGCCGGAGAACAAGGTCCCGGCGACCGGCTACCCGCGCGATTGGGAAGCATGCATGACGATGAACGACACGTGGGGCTTTAAATCCTACGACGACAACTGGAAGTCCGGCGAAAAGATCATCCGCACGCTCGTCGACATCGCCAGCAAGGGCGGCAACTACCTGCTCAACGTCGGCCCGACTTCCCTCGGCGAGATCCCCGCGCCGAGCGTCGAGCGACTCAAACAAGTCGGCGCGTGGATGCAGAAAAACAGCGAGTCGGTCTACGGGACGACGGCGAGTCCGTTCAAACGCCTCGAGTGGGGCCGCGCGACGCAGAAGCCGTTCGACGCCGCTCACGGTGGGGCCGGCAAACTCTATCTCAACGTCTTTAACTGGCCGGCCGACGGCACGCTCGTCGTGCCGATGAGCGGCACGGCGAAAAAAGCCTATCTCCTCGGCGCGCCCGGCAAGGCGCTCGCGTTAGCGGCTACGGCGGGCGGATTGCGCGTCACGGTGCCGACTACGGCGCCCGATGCGATCTCGTCGGTCGTCGTCCTCGAAGGCGTGGGCAAAGTTTCGCCGCTTCCGCCGCCGCCGATCAAGGCCGGCGCCGGCGGCGCGCTCGCGCTCGGTTGCGACGATGCGGATTTGGTGGGCAAAGGCCTGCGCGTCGAAGGCAACACACAGCTCAACCTCACCGGTTGGGGAAGCGTCGATACTTTCCCGCAGTGGGATGTGCGCATCGAGAAGGCCGGCACCTACGAAGTCTCGGCGCTCTGTGCCGTCACCCCCGCGCAGGTCGGCGGTGAACTGATCCTCGCGGTCGGCGAGGCGAAACTCGCAGCGAAAGCCACGTCGACCGGCGGCAGTTTCAAAGAGATCAAACTCGGCACCGTGCAGATCAGCAAAACCGGTCAGCAGACGATCACGTTGAAAGCGACAAAGCTCGTCGCGCCGGAGTTGCTGAAGCTCCGCGCGCTGACGCTGAAGCCGGTGGCGGCGAAGTGAAGTAAGATCGGTTGATGGTAAGAAACTGCCGGCTGCTGGTGGTTTTCGGCCCAGATTTTTGTCTGCAAACGACGGACGCGCCACCCTGTTGGTTCAGGCTTGGTTTGGCCTTTCGGCATCAACCAACAAAATGCTTTAGTGCGATCCCCGCCGCGATAACGAGGATGCAAGAGGCATAGACGCCGGGAGCCACGTATTCGTCTGTTCGCCTCACGATTGCCGTGAAGAGCTGAAACAGAGCCCACAGCACGCTCACCGCACACGCCCAGAGGAAAGCGCCCATGAGAACGGCTACAGTGGTCACCGAAGAAGAATAGTAGCTGCTTCGGCTATTTCCGGCCCAGAAAAGTGCCCAGACCAGAGCAGCGCCGCCGGAGATCACAGCGATTGCGGCTGAGATCTTGCGTGTGGACGCGGGTGAGATCCGAACAAGCAGGTAAGCCCAACCCAGCGCTGCGGCAACCAAGAGGAGTTCGAGTGCAGCTGCTATCATATCGGTTGCCGGACGTTGCTTGGGAAAAGTGTCCGGTGGAAATCCCCTTGGCTTCCGCTGCGACGTTGTGGCTCCCCCGGCTTACGCCTTCGCCAAACAGCACTGTTTGTATTTCTTGCCGCTGCCGCAGGGGCAGGGGTCGTTGCGGCCGACTTTGGCGGCGACTTTGACGGGGGCGGGGCCTTGGCGGATAGGGCGGGTGAATAGCCAGGCGCCGTCGATCCGGCGGAACTCGGACTTTTCGTGCAGGGCGCCTTCCTGGCCTTGTTCGGTGAAGTAGGCGGAGAAATCCACGTAGGCGAGATCGGGCTGTTTGCCGAGTTCGTGGGAGTGGACGACGAGTTTCGTCCAGCGCACCGGGGATTCGTCGGTCTCTTCGACGTAGGGCGTTTTCGCGGTCGGCTCGTAGGTGACGTGTAGGTAGCGGTAGTCGTGCGCGACGTGGGCGGTGTAGCGCGAGCGCATGAGCTCTTCCGCGGTGGCGGCGGGACGCTGGCGCGTCAGGAGCGGTTCGCAGCAGGCTTCGAAGAGTTGGCCGCTGCCGCAGGGGCAGGGTTGTCCGCGTTGAGGTTGGTCGTTTCCGGTGGGCGTAGAGGCCATGGGCGGAGTCGTAGCCGGACGACGGGGCGCAACGCGAGACGGAACATCGCGGCCGGGCGATCAAGGCACCGGCGAGTAGCGCGGAAAGGCGGTCGGGTCGTAAAGCGGATCGCGCACGTAGTAGGGCGCGGCGCCTTTGATGTGGGATTCGGAGTAGCTGAAGCTGACGGCGAAGTTTCGCACGGGATCTTCGTAGGTGAGCGTCATGCCGCCGAAGCGCTCGCTGTAGCCACCGGAGCCGAAGCCAAAGCCGAGGGTGAACGAGCCGTGGATCTCGGGCGTCTTCGGTTTCGCCTCGGCGACGCGCGCACGGACGCTCAGCGGGACAAAGGTCGGCGGGGACAACAATACGCGGGCCAACGAGGAGCTGATGCGGCGCTCGACGAACTGATCGAGTTGGGTGAGCTCGGGCGCGGTGAGGGTGGCGAGGCCGGCGTTGCGGAGTTCGTCGGCGGTGAGGCGTTGCGAAAAACGCGCGGGGAGCGGCGGGGCATCGGCGCGGCGCGGGGTGGCTTGGGCGGTGAGGTCGCGTCGCACGAGGGCGTCGAGGATGGCGACTTGGTCCGACGAGAGGCGTTCGAGACCGGCGGCGGCGCGTTCGGCGGTGGCGAGCGATTGGGAGAAACGGGCGGCGGCAGCCGACTCGGCCGAGGGAGCAGACGCGGCGCCGGCCGGCAGGGCAGCCGGAAAAAGGCACGCGAGCAGCAGAGCCCGGAGTTTCATGAGGCGGCGAGGTTTGGGCACGCGGGCTGAAGACTCACGGATATTCTCGTCGGTTCCTTTTGTTTTCTCCGGCCGGCGCGGGGACGCAGTGGTGGGCTTGCGGGTCGCGGGGCGGCGGGTAGGTTCGCGGCCATGTTCACAAAAGCGTTGCGGACAATGCTCGGAGTGGCCGGCGGCCTGATGGTGGCCAGCGTCGGCGTGGCGGCGAATGGTCCGGCATGGGCGGCCAGCTTGCGGGAGAAAACCGAAGCGTGGCGGGCCGAGCGGGTGGCCGAGCTCACGAAGGCGGATGGTTGGCTCTCGTTGATCGGCCTGCATTTTCTGAAACCGGGCGACAACACGGTCGGCAGCGAACGGGGTAAGAACGACGTCGTGTTGGCGGCGGGTCCGGCCCGGCTCGGCGTCGCGAACGTCGCGGCGGATGGCAAAGTGACCTTCGTGGTCGGCGCGGGAGTCGAGGTGCTCGTGGCGGGCGCCGCGGTTCGTGAGGTGGAATTAAAAATTGGCGAAGGCGCGGTGAAGCCGACGATCGCGAGCTGTGGGACATTGAGCTTTTTCGCGCTCGAGCGCGGCGGGAAAATGGCGCTGCGGGTAAGGGACTCGGCCACGCCGCGGCGCGCGCAGTTTGTGGGCATCGACTATTTCCCGATCGATCCGGCGTGGCGCATCGAGGCGCGGTGGGTGGCCTTCGAGAAATCGCGGATCATCCCGCTCGTGAATATTCTCGGGCAGACCTCGCCGGCCTTGGTGCCAGGGAAAGCGGTTTTTGAATACGGTGGAAAGACCCATGAGCTGCTCGCGATCGACGAGGGGCCGGGCGAACCGTTGTTTTTCGTGATCGCGGATGCGACGAGCGGCAAGGAGACGTATGCGGCGGCGCGGTTTGTTTACGCGGAGGCGCCGCGGGACGGGATGATCGTGCTCGATTTCAACCGCGCGGAAAATCCGCCGTGTGCGTTCACGCCGTTTGCGACGTGCCCACTGCCACCGAAGGAAAACCGGCTGCCGTTTGCGGTGACGGCCGGAGAGAAGAACTATCGCGGCGCGCACGACTGACGGGAGCGGGGACGCGGGCGAGTCAGGCGGCGTCGCCGGGATGCCAGAACATGCTGTCGGGATCGAACGCGACCTGACGTGCCGGCGCGGGTGCGGCGAGGGTGGCGACCGGTTCGCTGAGATCGGGGCGCGGATTGGGCACGAGGAAATCGTGCCGAGCGGTCGGTGCCCCAAGGAGGCGGAGCGCGGGTGTTTCGCTCCGGCGAGGGAGCGGGGTGGTATCGAGGTGGGCGTTGTGCATGGCGGTGTGGAGCCCGCTCGCAGGACGACACCGTGAGGCCAAAAAAAAGCCCCTCCGGTGTGGCACCGGAGGGGAAAAGTCGTTTTGACGTTTAGAACCCTCGCGGCGCCGTGGTAACGACGGATGCGGATACGGATACGACGGAGGCGACGACCACGGAAGTGTGGGCGAGGAGGGAGGCGAGCGTCGTGCCGTTTAGGTTCATGTGACGGCGGCGAAAGAGCCGGACGCGGGAGGCGGTGTCAAGGGAGGTTTGCGGCGGGTTTTCCGGGGAGGAATCGCGATGCGGGGTCGGGCGCAGAACGAGGTGGACTGTCCGTCCGGTGGCGATTTGCAGCGATAGGCGCGGCGCGATCAAGGTGAGTCACGACCGCTTTCCGGTCGCATTTCAACCCCACCCAAAACTATGAAAACTCCGATCAAATCGTTCCTGGCCTTCGTCACTGTGTGTCTGTTCACCGCGGCCGCATGGGCTGCCGAAGCCACTCCGGCGGGCACTTGGAAATGGACGCAACAGGGGCGCCAGGGCGGGCAGGGCAGCGAGCGGGCGATGAAGCTGGAACTCAAGGACGGCAAACTGACCGGAAAACTCCTCGGCTGGAAAATGGGCGACAACGATATCCCCGAATCGGAAATCACGGGCGCCACGTTTAAGGACGGCGTGGTGGCGTTTGCCGTCACCCGCGAGTTTAACGGCAATACCTTCACGATGAAATATTCGGCCAAGCTCGAAGGCGACAAGCTCACGGGTTCGATCGAGAGTCCCGGTCGCGACGGGCAAACGATGAAGCGCGACTGGACCGCGACGCGCGCGAAGTAAGCGCGCGGAATCCGACGTCGGCGGCGAACGCCGACCCGAACTGTCAGGCAACGGGTGCCGTTGCGCGGGGGGAGGGGCGATGCAGGGTCGCGGCAGGCTGCTAACCCCCGGCGCAATTGGGGGCTTGCCCGCCTATTGGGGCCCGTGTCCCAATCCAGACCACTGCTGCCCGCGCCGAATTCGAATCTCTGTTACATGTCTGTCCCAACCCTCCCGCGCTCTCTGGCGTCGTCCTCTTCCGTCCGCCGGTATGCCATCGTCGGCCTCGGCTCGCGTCATGAGCTGTATCAGGACGGCATCGAGAAGGTGCACGCCGCGTGCGCGGTTTTGGTGGGCTTGTGCGATTCGAATCCGGGGCGGATCGAGGTGGCTCGGCGTCGCTCGGCGCAGAACGGTGCGACGGTGCCACCCGGCTATATCGCCGCGGACTTTGGCCGGATGTTGGCGGAGACGAAACCGGACGTCGTGATCGTGACCACGGCGGATGCGGCGCACCACGACTACCTGATCCGGGCGATGGAGGCCGGTTGCGATGTCATCACGGAGAAACCGATGACGACCGATGCGGAGAAGTGCCGGCAGATTCTCGAAGCACGGCGCCGCACGGGCCGAAACATCCGTGTGACGTTCAATTACCGCTACTCGCCGCCACGCTCGCAGGTGAAAGAGCTGCTGATGAGCGGAGAGATCGGCGAAGTGCTCTCGGTGGATTTCCACTGGTTGCTCAACACGCACCACGGGGCGGACTACTTCCGTCGCTGGCACAGCAAGAAACAAAACTCGGGTGGGCTGTTTGTGCACAAATCCACCCACCATTTTGATTTGGTGAACTGGTGGCTCGGGGCGATGCCGGTCGCGGTGATGGCGACGGGCAAGCGGGAGTTTTACACGCCGGCGACGGCGCGGCGCATGGGGCTCACGGGGCCGCATGAGCGGTGCAGCACCTGTCCGGAGAAGGGCAAGTGCGGCTTCGCGCTCGATCTTGCGGCGAGCGCATCGCTGAAGTCGCTCTACCTCGATCAGGAGAGTCACGACGGCTATTTCCGCGACCGGTGCATTTTCCGCGAAGACATCGACATCGAGGACACGATGAACGCGCTCGTGACCTACGACACCGGGGCGACGCTCAGCTACTCGCTCAATGCGTTTAACGCGTGGGAAGGCTACACGGTGGCGTTCAACGGCACCAAGGGTCGCATCGAGCACACGATCGTCGAATCGGTTTACGTGAACGGCACCGAGACGGTGCAAGGCGGCATCGCCGACGGCGGGGTGACGACGCGCGTGATTCCGCTGCGCGGCGAGGCGCGTAACGTCGTGCCTTGGACGGCGACAGGTGACCACGGCGGCGGCGACCGGTTGATGCTGGAAGATATTTTTCTGCCGAGCCCGGCGGCGGACAAATTTCTGCGGGCGGCGGACGAGCGCGCGGGCGCGTGCTCGATCTTGGTGGGCATCGCGGCGAACCGTTCACTTGTCACCGGTGCGGGCGTGAAGGTGGCCGATCTCGTGCCTGAGGGGCTGACGCGGCCGGACTATGCGCCGATGCCGTCGCGCACGGGGACGTTGCCGATGCCGGGGCGGTGACGTGAAAACGGGAAGATGGACGGGCGAGGCGGACTGAAATCCGCCCTACTTTTTGGCCGGCTCGGGCTTCTTCGTTTTGTCGACGGAGTCGGGGACGACCACGGGCGTGCCGACTTCGACTTTGCCCTCTTTGGCGAGCGGGGCGGCGATGGATTCGGGGCGCTTCGTTTCGCGTCCGAAATGCGGGCCGCCGGCGGTGATCATCGACGGGATGACTTCGGCGAGGCTCACGCGGTTGGACGGCGTGCTCATCTTGGCCTGCCAGAGAAGTTTTTTCTTTTTCTCTTTGGCGGCGGCAAAATCGTAAGCGGAGACGATTGCGAAATAGCGATCTTCGCGGGCGTTTTGGAGGATGTCTTCGCGCTCAAAACTGAGACTGCTGATATTGCCGAGCGTGTTGCCCGCCACGAGGGCGAGCATCTCTTTTTGATTCCAGAAAATCTGCTGCGGATTTTCGTCGTCGCCGGTGTCGTCGATCTTGGGGTTCATGTAGCCCCAGTGAAATACGAGGATGATGGTGGGGGCGGGGGTCTTGGCTCCGAAGACGTAGTAGTGTTGGGCGGCGAGGGCCTTGGCAAAAAGCTTGGCGACGGAGTTGGGCGGCGGGGATTTTTCGCCGGCGACGAGCGAGCCCTCTTCGCGGTAACCGGCGAGCACGGGATAGTAAATCGCAGGCTTCTCCTTGGTCGGCGGCGTCACCTTGCGGCCGTCCTCGGTCATATCGACGACCACGTTGACGTCGGCCTCCTTGGGGGCGCCGAAACCGAGGAAGCCGGCGGAGAGGGGTGGTGTTGCGCCGAGCAGGGCCACAGTGAGCAAAGCGACCCGGCGGGCACGAGCGGAACGGGAGGACATCGTGGATTAGGACGCTCGGCCGGGAGAGGAGGTTTCTTGGCGAGAGGGAGTGACCGGAAAGCAGGGCAGGGTCTCTGACCCGCCTTTTTGCGCCCATTGCGTATTTGCGGAGGGCGGGTCGGAGACCTCGCCCTACCCGGATCAGAAGTCGAACTTGTCGATGTTGCCCTTGTTAAAGATGAAGGGTTTGCCGAGGAGGATGTTGTCGCCGGAGAGGTTGAAGGTGCCGAGCGAGCCTGCTTTGAAGGTTTTGGCGCCTTTCTTGAGCTCGTCTTTGGCGAGGGCGACGCCGGCGTAAATCGTGAGGTAGCCGAGGTCGCCGGTGTTCCAGAGGATGACGCTGTCGGTGACGCCGGCGTGGACGTAGCGTTTGTTTTCGTTGGGGAGACCGAGGCCCATGACTTTCACCTTGCCGGTCTTGCCGGCCTGTTTGACGGCTTCGGCGGCGCCGGGGACGCCGGGCGAGCAGATCGACATGATGAGCTTGAGCTTGGGATTGGCGCTGAGGAGGGCGGTGGCTTCGGACTGGGCTTTGTCCTTGAGGTCGTCGCAGGGGCGGACGGCGACGAGTTTCATCTTCGGGTATTTTTCCTTGAGGCGGGCTTCGACGTGTTTCTGCCACTCGCGCTGGTTGGCGGCAGTGAGGGAGGCGACGATCATGGCGAACTCGCCTTCGCTGTTCGTGAGGCGGGCGGCTTCGTCCATGAGGCCGTAGCCGATGCCTTCGGGGGTGGCTTGGTTGACGAAGAAGGAACGCGCGTCGGTCATCGCGTCGGCGTCGAAAGTGAGGACCTTGATGCCGGACTTCTGGGCTTTGCGGAGGGCGGTGGAGATGCCCTCTTTGTTTTCAGCGGCGACGGCGATCACATCGACGCCGAGGGTGATCCAGTTCTCGACGATTTCGTTTTGTTTGGCGGCGTTGGAATCGGTGGGTCCGTCGAAGAGGAGTTGGATGCCGAGTTCCTTGGCGGCTTTGTCGGCGCCGGCTTTGCAGGAGATGAAGTAGGCGTTGCCCTTGGATTTCGGGAGCATCGCGACGACGAGTTTGGAGTCGGCGGCGGTCGCAGTGACGAGCGAGGCGAGGAGCACGGCGCCGGCGGCGCAGAGACGGAGGAGGGATTTCATGGGGGAGTGTGGGAGATAGGGAGAATGACCAATGTCTAATGACTGATGTCCAATGACGGACTTTCGGATGGGCAGAGCTACGTGGCGGGAGCGTGGCGGCGGGCACGGAGGCTAGACAACATTTTTGGCAAGACGCTCGCGGTCAGTGCGAGGAGGAGGAGGGCGCCGGTGAGGAGGCCGGACATTTCCTCGGCGGCGTTCATGCGCATGACGATGGGGAGGCAGGCGAGGCCGTTTTTGAGGACGGCGATGGCGGCGACGCCGAGGAGCGTGCCGTGCACCGAGCCGGTGCCGCCGAAGATGCTCGTGCCGCCGAGGACGACGGCGGTGATGGCGAAGAGTTCGTAACCTGTGCCGGCGTCGGCTTTGGCTTGGCCGAGACGCGCCGTGTAGATGATCGCGGCGAGGGCGGCGATGACGCCGGCCAACACATAAACCAAGGCGACCCGACGGCCGACGGGGAGACCGGCGTAACGGGCGCCCTCGGGTGCAAGGCCGATGGTGCGGAAGGAACGGCCAAACGTGGTGCGGTGCACGAGGAGCCAGACGGCCAACGCGACGGCGAAAAAGATCCACGCCTGGGTGGGCAGGCCGAGCCAACGCTCCTGGCCGACGAAGAGAAACGTCTCGGGGAAATCGGTGTAGGTGATGGAGCCACGCGTGATGGCTTCGGCGAGACCGCGGAAGAGCGAATAGGTGCCGAGCGTGACGATCAGCGGCGGGAGCCGGAGGGCCGTGATGAGCGTGGCGTTGAGGCCGCCGGCGACGGCACCGAGGACGAGGGTGAGGCCGGCGGCGACAGGAATCGGCAGGCCGCCGTCGAGCCAGAGTTTGCCGAAGAGAATGGCGCAGAGGCCGAGCAAAGAGCCGACCGAGAGGTCGATGCCGGCGGTGATGATGACCGGCGTGAGAGCGAGGGCGAGGAGGCCGATTTCGCAGGAGTGGCGCAGGATGTCGAACTGCCGATCCCAAGTGCCGAAACCGACCACGACGCCGCGGCGGTTGGTCGTGGTGCCGGCGAAGTAGAAAAACAGCCACTCGGCGATGAGCACGTAGAGGAGCAGCATCTCGTGGGAGAGCAGGCGGGCTCGCCAGGGGCTGGGGGTGGAAGGGGAAGAAACAGACATGGAGAAACCGCTAATCTGCGCTAATCGCCGCTAATAACGGAGGCAGGAATAAACTCGGAGATGATGAGGCGCTTCCACTCTAGGCCATCCCTGTGCCCGAAATTGATGAGATAGCCTATGGGGCGGCGAGTGAGGCGAAGGTAGTTGATCAGCTGAGCCTCATGCTCGGGGGCGAGGGCGGACACGGCTTTGAGTTCAGTGATGAGGCAGCCATACACGAACAGATCGGGCACATAGCGCTTCTTCAGTTCGCGCTCTTTATAGTAACAACGCAGATCCTGTTTAGATTCGTAAGGGATTTTCCGAATCTCCAACTCGATTTCCATGCACTCCTGATAAATCTCTTCGCCGAGTCCGTGGCCGCGCTCGTTGTAAACCTCGAACGCCGCGCCCATCAGTTTGTAACCCTCGTCCTTGTAGATTTCTGCTCTCATTAAATTAGCGCCGATGAGCGAAGATTAGCGGTTCAATTTCCGAGTTCTCAGGCCGTCGGCGATGACGGCGAGGAGGATGATGGCGCCTTGGATGGCTTTTTCCCAGTAGGCTTCGACGTGGAGATGCGTCAGGGCGGGGGAGACGCACGCGAGGAGGAGGAGGCCGGCGAAGGCGCCCCAAAGGTTGCCGCGGCCACCGGAGATGGCGACGCCGCCCACGACGACGGCGGCGATGACTTTGAGTTCGAGGCCGCTGCCGCTGAGGGGTTGGACTTGCGGGGATTGGGCGAGGTTCATCATCGCGGCGAGGCCGGTGAGGGCGCCGATGAAGACGAAAACGAGAAACGTGACGAGTTGCGGGCGAATGCCGGCGAGCCGGGCGGCCTCCGCATCGGTGCCGACCGCGTAGACAAAACGTCCGGCGGCGAGGTGGCGCATCGCGAGGGCGAGAACGACGAGCAACCCGAGCGAGGCGCTGACAAGGACGAGTTGGCCGGACATCTGGCTGAGGCTGAACCACTGGATGCGGTCGGGGAGATTTACGAATTCGCCCTGGCGCACGAGGTTCAGGCCCTGGCGGAGTGTCACCATGGTCGCGAGGGTGACGACGATCGAGGGGAGCCGCAGCACGGCGACGAGGAAACCGTTGATTGCGCCGAGGCCGGCGCCGAGGGCGACCGAGGCGGGCAGGACGAGGGCGAGGGGCCAGCCGCCAGCGGCGAGGAGGCCGGCGCTGACGCTGCACACGGAAAAGATCGAGCCGACGGAAATGTCGATTTGGCGCGTGATGATCACGCAGGCCATGCCGCACGCGACGACGAGGGTGGGGGCCTCGCGCGTGACGAGGGAGAGCAGCGGTTGCGGCGAGAAAAACGCGGGCGCGAAAATCGCGAGGCCGAGAAGGACGGTGAGGAGTGCGCCGACGACGGAGAGTTCGCGAAAGTAGCGTTTCATGCGGCGCCTTTTTCCGAGGTGCCGAGGGCGGCGGCCATGACGGTGTGCGGATCGGAGCCGCCGGGTAGAATCGCGCGGAGCGTGCCGCCGCCCATGACGCCAATGCGGTCGCTCATGCCGATGACCTCGGGGAGATCGCTGGAAATGAGAATCACGGCGAGGCCCTCTTTCGCGAGGCGGCGGACGATCTTGTGGATCTCGCTCTTGGCGCCGACGTCGACGCCCTGGGTCGGCTCGTCGAGGATGAGGAGCTGGGGTTGCGTGGCGAGCCAGCGGGCGAGGGAAACTTTTTGTTGGTTGCCGCCGGAGAGGCTGCCGCCGGGGGCGTCGGGGCCGGCGCATTTCACGGCGAGGTCGCGGATGAAATCGAGGGCGAGCGAGCGCTCGGCGCCGAAGCAGAGCCACGTCGAGGGGAAGAGGCGACGGTGGATCGCCATCGTCATGTTTTGCGCGATGGGCAACTCCAGCACGACTCCGTGGCGGCGGCGGTCCTCGGGCACGTAGGCGATGCCGTGGGCGACGGCGGCTTGGGGCGAGGTGAGCGTGAGTTTCTTGCCGTGGAGGGTGATGTCGCCCGAGTCGGCCGGCGTGAGGCCGAAGAGGATACGGGCGAGCTCGGTGCGACCGGCGCCGACGAGTCCGCCGAGGCCAAAAATCTCGCCGGCGCGGACGTCGAAGGAAACGTTTCTTACCCCGGACGCGGAGCAGCCGACATTGCGCAGCGAAAGGGTGACCTCGCCGGGGGCGGATTCGGCGGCGGGGTAAATCTGGGCGACCTCGCGGCCGACCATGAGGCGGATGAGGCCGGCCTCGTCGATGCCGCTGACTGCGTGGGTGCCGACGCTCTGGCCGTCGCGCAGGACGGTGACGCGGTCGGCGAGGGCGAAAATTTCTTCGAGGCGGTGGGAAATGTAGATGACGCCGACGCCCTGTTGGCGGAGATCGCGCACGACTGCGAAGAGCAGGTGCTGCTCTTTCTGGGTGAGCGAAGCGGTCGGCTCATCCATGATCACGATGCGCGCGCCGGAGCCGAGGGCGCAGGCGATTTCGACGAGCTGCTGCTCGGGCATCGAGAGCGAGCGGACCTCGGCCTCGGGCGAAATCTCGGCGCCGATGCGGGCGAGGAGTTCGGCGGCGCGGGCGCGGCGAGCGGGCCAATCGATGCGGCTGGCGGCCGAAGAGGTTTGCAGGCGCAACGCGAGATTTTCGGCGACGGTGAGGTCGGGGAAAAGCGCGGGCTGCTGGTAAATGCAGGCGATGCCGAGCGCGCGGGCGGTGGCGGGAGTGAGGTCGGCGACCGGCTGGCCGGCGAGGGTGATGGTGCCGCCGTTGGGTTGGTGCGCGCCGGTGACGACTTTAATGAGCGTGCTTTTGCCGGCGCCGTTTTCACCGAGGAGCGCGTGGACTTCGCCGGCCCGCAGATCGAAATCGACTCCGCGCAACGCACGCACGCCGCCGTAATTTTTTACGAGTTGGCGAAGTTCGAGAAGCAGGGCGGGGGGCATACGCGAGCGGTGAGGGGATGGCGGATTACGCCTGCGCCGCTGTCAAATAAATCACGGGCTTGACGGACTGTCAGCCTCTCCGGCGGCGCGGAGCGGCGCGAGGTCGGGATCGGTGCCGGCGAGCGCGCGGAAACTTTTGTCGAGCGCGATGGCGCGGTCGACGCGGCGGCGGGCTTCGGCGAGGTCGCCAAGTTGGGCGGCGTAGCACCCGAGGTTGAACTGGATGGTCGGCTCGTGCGGGTGTTTCGTCTCGGCGATGCGGAGCACTTCCTCAGCGGCGAGCAGCGATTCGGCGCGGCGCACGGCGTAGGCCCACGTGATCCAGCCGCCGGCCTCCTCGGGCACCCGACGGACGAGCTCGATGGAGGCGTCGCGGACGCCCGGCCAGTCTTGTTTTTCCTGGAGCAACGCGATGTGCAGCGCGAGGGCGGCCGTGGTATCGCGTTCGGCGGGCGAGAGAAGCTCGAACTCGGCGGCGGCTTCATGGACCATGCCCAGGCCGAGGTAGCCTTGGACGTGGGAGAGGCGCCATTTGGGTTGCATCGCGCCGGAGTGAAGGGGCGGTGCGCCGCGCGGTCAACGCGGGCGAAAGGCGGCGGGCACCCGATGTAACGGCGTCAGCGACGGCGACGGTAGCAGGCAAATCCGAGTGCGGCGACGGCGGCGAGGGCGACGGTGGTGGACGGTTCGGGAATGGCGGAAGCGGTGGCCGACACGGAGTAGGTGCGGGAGTCGAGTGACGTATTGCCGAAATCGAGACTGAGGCCAGCGCTCGTGATGTTCGTCGACGAGTTTCCGGTAAGTGATTGGACCTGCTCGGTTCCAGAAGCTGACCAGCTGATTACGCCTTGGTTGGCCGAGGTGGTGGAGCCGTCCTTCCAACCGAAGTAAAAATTCGCATTCGTGATCGCGGCGCTTCCGGTGATGACGTTGAAGGCGAGGTTGGTCTGGGCACCGGCGGAACTGGGTGTGACGGTTTGGCCGATGCCTCGAACAACATAGGTGTTTCCCGAACTGAATTCCAAGAGCAGGGGGGTGATGCTCCGCCCTCCCGATCCCGTTCCAGCGTAAAAACTCCACGAGGTTAGGCTAAGTCCGGTCGCGCCACTTCCGAAAGGCTGGCCGGATAGCACATACGCCGTGGAGGCACCGTCCAAGATCCCTGCGGAAATGATGGGGTTTCCGATCGTGACTTGAGCGCGGGCGCTAGGGGCGAGCAGGAGGATGACGCCCAAGAAGAAGAGTGAACGAGAAAGCATGGCGGGGGAGGACGGCGCTGCTCGGGAGCTGAGTCAAGGCCGGAGCGGACTATGCCACAGGCGGGCTGCCGAAGTGGGCTTTGTGCGCGGCGTAGGCGGCGGTGTCGGCGAGCATGGTGTCGATCGTGGCGACGAGGGGCTCGAGGCGCACGAGGCCGGAGAAAACGGCTTTGTCGCCGATGGCATCGGTGAGGACGAACGCAGGGCGCTGGCTAATTTTGTGCGCGAAAAAATCGGCGGTGCTGGCGTCGACGCGCGCACGGACGGCGGCGGATTCGGCGGCGGCGCGGAGTTTCTTGGCGGGGAGTTTTTTACCCCCGGCTTGCGCGGCGACCGCGACGGCGGTGGCGAGGTCGCCGATTTTTTTACCTTCGCGGACGCCGGCGTGGGACAGGGCGAGGCGGATCTCGTCGCCTTCGAAACCAAAATCACGCGCGGCTTCGGCGACGAGGTTGGGCGCTTCGTAGTGGCCGGCGCGTTCGGCCTCGAACCAGCCGGAGTTGAGCATGAACGGCGAGCGCATGACGGTGCCGCCGCTGCGTTGGTAGAACCAGTCGGTCTGGGCGCGCGACTGCGGGAAATCCGCCGGATTCATGAGGGCGATGCGCCACTCGAAAGTGACGCCGCGGGCGGCGTAGCGGTGTTTGAGTTCGGCCCACGTCGGCTCGACCCACGTGCACCAGGATGAGAGGACTTCGAGGTAGTAGGTGATTTTCATGCGACGGGAGCGGAGGGCTGGGCGCAGGCGGCGTCAACGCGCTAGGCGGGACGCAGCGGCACAGCGGCGCGAGCGGGAGGGCGGCACACGTGGCGGACGGGCGCCTGCAGTGGCGAAAGGGCGCGGACTACTTTTTCCCGCCGAAGAGGCCCTTGATGCCTTCGACGGCTTTTTTGGCGCCTTCCGCGGCAGCGGCTCCGCTCGTGCCACCGATTTGGCCGGCGGCTTTGGTGGTCGCGGTGACGACGCTGCTGGTGACGCTCTTCATCACGGCGAAGACGAGTTGGTCGGGGGTGATGCCGCCCTCGGCGGTGCCGAGGTCGTTGAGCTCGATGTCGGGCATCGGGAGGGTCATGCCGGCGCCGGCGAGGCCGAGACGGACTTTGCCGTTGGCGAGACGGAATTTTTTCACGGCAATCTTGATCGGCTGACCGCTCTTGGTGGTGGCGGCGGGAGCGGCGTCTTTGCCGCCGCCCATCGCGGCTTCGATGTTCTTCAGGAGATCGGCGACGTTGCTCGCGATGATCTTCGTCTCGTAGTTGAACTCAGGGGCTTCGATGGTGATCTCGTTGACGTAGATGTGGTCACCGAGGAGCGAGAAAGGGGCGATCGAGACGTGGACTTTGCCGAGGGAGCAGAGGTCGGTGTCGCTCCAGCCTTTGGGATTGCCGACGACGAGACCGCTGAGGGTGCCGCTGCCGGTGAGCGGGGAAATCTTGGCGCCAGCAAGGACAACTTTGGTCTGGGTGAGCTTGGGGGCGAAATTGTTGACGCCGGCGGTCACAATGTGGCCGAGGAAATATTCGAGGGCGATGAAGGCGACGACGCCGAGGCCGGCGACGATGGCGAGGATGATGAGGAGTTTTTTCACGGGGAGGGAGGGCGGAGGTTGAGCGGGGCAGGTGTCGGCGGCAAGCGCCGCAATCGCGCTTGTCAACGTGCGCGGCGTCCCTCTGTTTTCGCGCCACAACCATGGCCCAAGCCTACACCGAAGCGTCCATCAAAACCCTCTCCTCGCTCGAGCACATCCGTCTGCGCCCGGGCATGTATATCGGCCGGCTCGGCAGCGGCGCGCACGCGGAGGACGGCATCTACGTGCTGCTCAAGGAGACGATCGATAACTGCATCGACGAATTCACGATGGGCCACGGCAAGAAGATCGAGGTCGAGCTGCACGAACGGACGCTGCGCGTGCGCGACTACGGGCGCGGCATCCCGCTCGGCAAACTCATTGACTGCGTCTCGATCATCAACACGGGCGCAAAATACGACAGCGAGACGTTTCAGAAATCGGTCGGTCTGAACGGTGTCGGCCAGAAAGCGGTGAATGCGCTGGCGTTCGAATATCGCGCGCAGGCGTTTCGCGAAGGGCAGACGAAGCTGGTGGAGTTTTCCCAAGGCAAACTGAAGAAGGACCACAAGGTCGTGAAGAGCGACGAGCGGCAGGGAACGCTCGTGGAGTTTACGCCGGACGAGGCGCTCTTCGGGAAGGACTTCAAGTTCCGCATCGAGTTCATCGAGGACATGCTGTGGAACTACGCGTTTCTGAACCGCGGGCTCACGCTGACCCTCAACGGCAAATCGTTTCGCTCGGAGAACGGCCTCAAGGATCTGCTGCAGAAAAACCTCAGCGGCGAGCCGCTCTACCCGATCGTGCACCTCGAGGGAGAGGACATCGAAGTGGCGTTCACCCACGGCGCGCACTACGGCGAGGAGTATTACTCGTTCGTCAACGGCCAGCACACGACGATGGGCGGCACGCACCTCGCGGCGTTTCGTGAAGCACTGGTCGATACCGTGCGCAATTTCTTCAAGAAGGACTACGATGCGGCGGACATCCGGCAGTCGATCGACGCGGCCGTGGCGGTGCGCGTGATGGAGCCGGTGTTTGAATCGCAGACGAAGACGAAGCTCGGGTCCGCGGCGATCGGCCCGAGCGGTCCGAGCCTGAAGGATTTTGTCGGGAAGTTCATGCAGCAGTCGCTCGACGTTTATCTGCACAAGAACAAGGAGACGGCGGAGACGTTGAAGCGGAAGATCGAGGAGAGCGAATTGGAGCGCAAAGAACTCGCCGGCATCCGCGGCCTCGCGCGCGACCGCGCCAAGAAGGCGTCGCTGCACAATAAAAAACTCCGCGACTGCCGCCTCCACCTCGGTGACAAAAATCCGCGCGCCGAGGAGAGCACGCTGTTCATCGTGGAAGGTGACTCGGCCGCGGGCTCGCTCACCGCGACTCGCGACGTGCAGACACAGGCCGTCTTCGCGCTGAAGGGAAAACCGCTCAACACCTACGGTCTCTCGAAAAAGGTGATCTACGAGAACGAGGAGTTTCATCTGCTCCAATCGGCGCTTAATATCGAGGAAGGCCTCGACGGTCTGCGCTACAACAAGGTCGTGATTGCGACCGATGCGGACGTCGACGGTATGCACATCCGGCTGCTGTTGATTTCGTTCTTCCTGCAATTCTTTCCCGACCTGATCCGCAACGGGCACCTGTTTATCTTGGAGACGCCGCTCTTCCGCGTGCGCAACAAGAAGAAAACGATCTACTGCTACTCCGAGCAGGAGAAGCAGGTGGCGACCGAAGAGCTCGGTGCGAGCCACGAGATCACGCGGTTCAAAGGCCTCGGCGAAATCTCGGCGGGAGAGTTCAAGGACTTCATCGGCGAAAACATCCGCCTGGAGCCCGTGAACCTGAACCACCTGCATAACAGCGACGAGCTGCTGAGCTTCTTCATGGGCAAGAACACCCCGGAACGGCAGGACTTCATTATTGGGAATCTGAAGATTGAGAAGGATTTGGTGGAGGCGTGAATTGATTCTTAAATCAATTCATAATAGATTTATCGATAGTCTTAAGTTACCTACTGACAGTTAATTTTGTATTGATTAAGTATTCTTAAATCTATTCAAAACAGGGTGCCATGCCGCGTCCTGCACAGCTCACCAACGCCGATCTGACCCTGCGATTGCAGGTGAACGGAGCGTCTACGGCACAGGAACTGGTGGCGGCGCTGGGTGTGGCTCAACCGACGATTTCGCGGGGGATTGCACGTCTGGGAGAAGCGGTGGTGGCGTTGGGCGCAGCGCGGCGCACGCGGTATGCGTTGCGACGTCCGGTGCGGTCGGTCGGGGATCGCTGGCCGGTCTATCGCGTCGATGCAGCGGGGCGGGTGAACGAGTGGGCGAGGGTGCATGCGTTGCACGGTGGTTTTTGGGTGGAGTGGACGGGCGAAGTGCCGGCGTGGGCGGAGCAGGCTTTTGACCGGGAAGGATTTTCCGAAGGATTTCCGTTTTTCCTCGGCGACTTGCGCCCGCAGGGATTTGTCGGCCGACAGCAGGTGAGCCGGGTGGCGGACAGCTTGCGTCTGCCGAGCGACCCGCGGCAGTGGGGCGACGATGATACGTTGGTCTATCTGCAAGCCGAGGCGGACGACGCGCCGGGGAACCTCATGGTCGGTGATCGTCCGTTGGCGCGGCATCACCAGCGACTCATCGCCGATCCGGTCGCGCTGCCTCCGGAGGATTACTCGGTGCGCTATCCCGAGATCGCTTCTGCTATGGCTTCGCCCGGTGGGGCGGGTTCGTCGGTGGAAGGCGAGCAACCGAAGTTTCTCCTTTCTCATCAAGACGGCGACGCGGCTGCGGCTGTTTTGGTCAAGTATACGGACAATCTTTCGACGGCCACCGGGCGACGGTGGGCCGACCTTTTGGCCGCAGAGGCGCAGGCGCTGGCGCTTCTCCACGTGCACGGCGAGTGCCATGCCGCGCCGCGTCTGCTTGATGCCGGGGGCCGCCGGTTTTTGGAGACCCGGCGGTATGATCGAAGCGGGACGCACGGGCGGCACGGGGTCGTTTCATTGCGCGCCCTGCACGACGCCTTCGATGGTCCGGACGCCACCCAATGGTCGGCGTCTGCGGCAAACTTGCATGCACGCGGACTGATTGACGCGACGGCGTTGCGGTCCGTGCGCCTGCGCCATGCGTTTGGCCAACTCATCGGCAATAGCGACATGCACTTTGGCAATCTCGCCTTTTGGTTCGAGGACACGCTGCCTTTTCGCCTCGCGCCGGCTTACGACATGTTACCGATGCAGTGGTCACCGACGGCGGGCAGCGCCACGCCGATGCCCGCGTTTGCGCCGCCGCCGCCTCCTCCGGGGGAGCGAGAGATTTGGGCCGAAGCGGCGGCGTGGGCGGTGGAATTTTGGCGGCGGGTCGCGGTGGATACGACAGTGTCGGCGGAGTTTCGGGAGATCGCGGAGCGGGCCGGGGCGCACGTGCAACGGATGCGGGGGCTGTTCGCATGAGGACGGCGCGGCGCATCGGTGCGGTGGTCTGCGCGATCGCGTTGGCGTTGCTCGCCGGCTGCACGACGACGCCGGCGCCGCGGGTGTCGCTCGCGACGGTGCCGGCGGAGCAACGAGCGCGGGCGCAGGACAACGTGCGGGTATTCGAGCGCGTGTGGGGATTGGTGGCGGACGGGCACTACGATCCGAAATTGCACGGTGTGGATTGGCCGGCGGCGGGTTTAAAATACGGCGCGGAGGTAGCGGCGGCGAAGGACGACAAGGCGCTGTATGCGTCGCTCAACGCGATGGTGGGTCTGCTCAAGGACAGCCATACGCACGCGCTGTCGCCTGCGCAGGTGCAGGAGCGGCGCACGCAGACGCGGGCGCGCACGGGGATCTACATGACGCGCGTCGACGGGCGCTGGGTGGTAAACGAAGTGATGGCGGGAAGTCCGGCGGAACTGGCGGGCGTGAAGACCGGGTGGCTCGTCGTCGCGCGAAATGGCACACCGTTTGGCGAACGCAGCGAGGCGCGGCCGAAGGAAGGCGAAGTGGCGCGGTGGGAGTTTTTGGATACGGCGGATCGGCCGGTGGCGTTGGACATCGCAGCGAAGAGCCTCTCGACGAAACCGCGGCAGGAGGCGCGCGTGCTGCCGGGCGGATTCGTATATCTGCGCTTCGATGCGTTCGACACGGCGGACCGGCGATGGCTGAGCGATCAGTTGAAAACGAACCGCGAGGCGCCGGGCGTGGTGATCGATCTACGACGCAATCCGGGCGGCGGGACGATTTCGATGGGGATCACCATCGGCGAATTTTTCGAGCGGTCGGTGGACTGCGGGACGTTTATCACGCGCGGCGGGTATCGCGGCGGAAAGAGTTCGTGGCAGTTCGGCTCGGCGCGATACCGCGGACGCGTGGTGGTGCTGGTCGACGGGGCGACGGGGAGTGCGGCGGAGATTTTCGCGGCGGTGCTGCAAGAGCACGGGCGCGCGACGATTGTCGGCCGCAAGACGGCGGGCGCGGTGCTCGCGAGTTGGTTTCACGGATTGCCCGACGGCGGCGAATTGCAGTTGAGCCGCGAGGATTACGTGACGCCGAAGGGGCGGCGATTGGAGAGCGACGGCGTCGAGCCGGACGTGAGGGTGGTGCGCACGGTCGCGGATGTGCGCGCAGGGCGGGATGCGGATTTGGAGGCGGGGCTGAAGGTGCTGGAAAAGTAGACGCCGGCCCGCGCTAGGAACGGTGGGGCCGGCGACAGTGCTGCGGAGTGTGGTTTTCCTCGTCGATACTCCGGCCGGTTGTTGCTTGTCACAAAGTAGATGTCGTTCGTCACAGGTGGCTCGCGCACGGCTCCGTGAGTCCGCAGGTCAAGCGGTCGTCAGACATGAAGCATCTCTTCTCCGCCACTCGACCCAGTGAAGACCGTCCCGAGTCTGCTGCGGCCGAGCGCAGGTGACCCGATGCTTTGTTTCAGGCGCTCAAATCAATCCATCCCCCAGTTGCCAGTATCACAGACTATGAACTCATCCCGCAAATCACTCATCGCTTCCGGCCTAGCACTCGGATTGGCGCTTTCCAGCTCCCCGCTTTTTGCCGCCAATGCCGGAGCGCCCACGCCGAAATCGGCCCCCCTGGTTGATGCGAACAAGAAGGTGAACGAGAAGCCCAATTTTCCCGCTTTACCCAACGAAACCCAAAAAGCATACGACGTGCGCTATGCCCAAGCGGACAAAGAGACCGCTCCCAAGGGGAAGGCGGCTCTGATCCCGAAGCTGGACACAAAACCGAATTTTCCGGCCAAGCCGGGTGAGAAGCAGAAGGAATACGATGCGCGCTACGCCGCCGCGGTGAAGGCCCAGGATGAACTCGAGAAGAAAAACGGCGGTGCGTCGTCCGTCAACAAACCGGGACCGATCGGTAAGATGGCTCCTGCCAAAGTGGTGGAGAAGCCCGGTTTCCCGGCCAAGCCGGGCGAGACGCAGAAAGACTACGACGCGCGTTACGCGGCCACGCAAAAAACCAAGAAGGGCTAATAGCTTTTGCGGGCTCCTGACGACGTCCGTTGCGGTCCGAAACGACCGCAGCGCGACCTGACGCAGGCCCGCATGGATTGGTGGGCGATGGTCACGCACCGACGACGGGCGTGACCATCTTTTGTCTTGGAGGCGGACGGCCGAAGACGGAACCCGGCCGTGTTTGGGGACGCCGTCTTTCGGCCGCTTGGTGAACATTCGCGAACAACAATCCTTTCAGTCACGCTCCGTGCCCTTGGCCAAACATATCCTCGTTTTCGTTTTGTTGTCGGCCGGGTCGCTTCGGGCGGAGGAAAAGGCCGTGCCCGCAGGCGCGACGACGGCCGAGGTGGTGCGCTTGGACGAGTCGCGTGCCGTCGAGTTGGCATTGGAGAAAACTCTCTCGATCAAACTCGGGCTGCTGCAGCGCGAAGGAGAACGCTTTTCGCTGCGCGTGGCGCGGCAACAACTGCGCCCCAGGGTGGATTTCGTCTCGACGGCCGGCCAGACGCGCGCGGTGACGCAGAAGGAAAGCGAGGACCCCCGTTCGGTGAACGACAAGGAAACCACCACCTACGGGCCGCAGATTTCCTGGCGCGTGCCCACCGGTGGTGAGTTTACCTACAGTTGGAACAGCTCGCTCGGGGTGTCGCGTGAGGCGGTGGATGCCGTCTCCGGCGACCGCACGACCACACTTGATACGGGCTGGACCATCAGCCTCAGCCACCCGCTGCTCCGCGGCGCGGGCTGGCGCGTGGGTCGTGCGGGGGTGGTGCAGGCGGAGATCGCCGACCGCATTTCGCAGCTCAATTTACGCACTACCGTGATCGGCGCGATCAACGAGGTGCTCGCGGCGTATCGCGCCTATGTGCAGGCGAAAGAGGCGGTTTCGATCGCGCAGCTTTCGCTGGGCCGCGGCAAGCGCACGCTGACCGTCAGCCGCGAGTTGCTCGATGCCGGCCGGATTTCGCGCAGCGAAGGCACGCAGGCCGCGGCGGATGTGGCCGGGCGCGAACTCGCCTTTATCACCGCGACGAACGCCGAGGATGCGGCGCGTCTGCGCCTGGCCCGTTTGCTCGATCAGCCGTCGAGCGTGCGGTTCGATGTGCACGTGCCCGAAAAGGTGGAGCGCGTCACCGCGCAGATCGGGACCGCGTTGGAACTCGCCTACCGGGCCCGGCCGGATTTCTCGGCCTCGAAACTCGACGGTGAGGCGGCGAAACTCGGTTTGTCGGTGGCGCGGAATTCGCAGCTCTGGGACCTGCGCCTCGCGGCGACCCGCACCCAGACGAGTCTGCACAATGCCACCAGCTCGTTTCAAACCGCCTACGATGGGCTGCGCCGGCCCGACCGGCAGGAAAATTTTGTCGGCCTGACGCTGAACGTCCCGCTCTGGGGCGATCTGGAGCGACGACAGGCGTTGCTCAGTGCCAATATTACCGTGCGCCAACACGCGCTGCGTCACGAGAATTTGCGCCACGATATTGAGGCACAGGTGATCGACCGCATCCGCAATCTGGATGCTGCGTGGAAGTTTCTCGAAATCGCGCGGCAGTCGCGGGAACTCGCCGCCAAGGCCGTGGACGACGAGTCGTTCCGCTTTCGCGCGGGACTGAGTTCGATGCTCAACGTCGCCCGCCTCGAGGACAGTTTCGTCGCCGCCCAGACGGGCGAGCTCGGGGCGCTGCTTGGCTACCTGAACGCCGTCACCGCGCTCGACGAAGCGCTCGGCCAGACCCTGCAGACGTGGAAAGTCACCCTCGAAGCCGAGCGGGGCGACGCTCCCAAAATTTCGCCATGAGCACACCAGCCGAATCCACTTTTGCGCGTATCCCGCTCGACGAATTGCTCGCCCTCCTGGTGAAGCGCGTGGTCGCGCTGCTCGACAGCGAACGCTGCACGGTCTTTCTCTACGACGCGGAGCGGCGGGAGCTATTTTCCCGCGTCGCGAGCGGCGCGGAGGTCAAAGAGATCCGGATACCGCGCAGCGCCGGACTCGCCGGCGAATGTTTCAACTCGGGCAAACTGATCAACATTCCGGAAGCCTACGCGGACCCGCGTTTCAACCGGCAGGTGGATCTGGCGACGGGTTATCGCACGCGCACGATCCTGTGTTTTCCGATCATCGGTCCGAAGGGCGAGCAGGTCGGGGTGATCCAGGTGTTGAACAAAAACGGCGGCCTCTTTGCCGAGTCTGACGAGCGGCTGATCGAGGTGTTTGCCGCGCAGACCGCGATCACGCTGCAAAACGCACTCGCGGAAGACGCGCTGGAAGTTGCGCGCGCCAAAGAACGCGAGCTCGCCGCGCAGCTCGCTGAAAACCACGACAAGCTGCAGTCCGCTTTCCGCGATCTCGCCTCGCAAAAGGAAACGCTGGAGACGCTGCACCGGCAGCAGCGGATCATGCGCCGGATGGCCGCGGCGGCCGGTGTGTTGGTGGCGTTGATCGCGCTCGGTGTCGTGTTCGGACGCCGCGGTGCAGGCGAGGGTGGCGCGCGCGAGGCGGTGGCCAGTGGCGATGCCACGGTGGAGGCCAAGGCGATCGAGGCGGTCGTCGTGGTGGCCGGCGTGCTGGAGCCGATCACGACCTCCAATTTGTCGAGTCCGTTCGCGGGCAAGATCCGCGCGGTGAGCGTCCAGCCCGGCGACCGGGTGACGACGGGCCAGGCGCTCGTCGAACTCGATACGGCGCAACTGGACAACGAGCTGCGCGATCTCGAAAGCCGCGTGATCGAAGCCCGCCGCGCCGAGCAGGATCTCGCGACCTGGGCCAACGGACGCGATGTGGCGAATGCGCGCCGCAATGTTTCCCGCAGCCGTTCCGATCTGGAGCAGGCGCGCGTGCAGGCCGCCAACACGGCGAAGCTTTTTGAGCGCGGGGTGGTGTCGGAAATCGAACGCAACACCTCGCAGGCCGGTGTCGCCAACCTCGAGGCACAGCTGGCTTCCGCGGAGGAGGATTTGGCCGCCACCTTGAAACGCGGTGATGCGGACAGCCTGCGCGTGGCCCGCAATTCGCTCGAGAACATCGAGACGGAGTTGAAGCGCAAACGCGCCAACCGCGCCCGGGCGAAACTCGTGGCTCCGCACGACGGCGTGATCCTCCGCGGGGCAACCGGCAACGAAGTCCCGCTGACGGCGGGGCGCGACGCGTTCGAGGGAGAAGTGCTCCTGCGCGTGGGCCACGTGGAGGGTTTCGCGGTGCGCTCGTCGGTCGACGAGGCGGATGTGCTGCTCGTGCGCCCCGGCCAAGGCGTGCGGGTGACCGGTGCGGCGTTTGCCGGCACGGAACTGGTGGGCGAAGTTTCGCTGGTGAATTCGCAGGCCTTGAACACGGGCGCGGGAGTTTCGCGGTTTGAAGTGGCGGCCGCGATTCCTGCGGTGCCCGACGAGGCGAGGCCGCGGCTCTTCCTCGGCATGACGACGGATGTGCGCATCCAAGTTTACAAGAGTGAGGCCGCGCTCGTGATCCCACTCGGTGCGCTGCAGGGCACGGTCGGAGCCTACACCGCGACGGTGCGCCGCGCAGACGGTGCGGCGGAAACGCGCAATCTCCGCACGGGTGTGACGAGCGAGGGATTCGTCGAGGTGCTCGAAGGTCTGCACGCCGGCGAAAAAGTCGTGCTCTACCGTTAACCCGCGATCCCCTGCGCCCGTGATCCAGCTCCGCCAAATCTGCAAAAGTTTCCCGCTCGGCCCTCTCCGGATCGAGGTTCTGAAGGGCGTCGACCTCGACGTGGCGGCGGGAGAAGTGGTCGCGATCCGCGGCGCCTCCGGTGTCGGAAAGTCCACCTTGCTCAACATCGTGGGACTGCTCGATGCGCCCACGTCCGGGAGCTACCGGCTCGGCGATGCCGATGTGATGAAGACGGACGACGACCACCTGTCGCGGATGCGGAATCGCCAGATTGGCTATGTGTTTCAGCAGTATTTTCTGCTCCCGCATCTCACGGCGCTCGACAACGTCGGATTGCCGCTGCTCTACCGCGATCTGCCGCCGGCGGAGATTCGCGCGCAGGCTAGAAAGATGCTCGAGCGCGTCGGGCTCGGTGATCGTGGCGGCCAATATCCGAGCCAGCTTAGCGGCGGTCAGCAGCAGCGGGTGGCGATCGCCCGGGCGCTCGTCGGCGCGCCGCGGCTCCTCATCGCGGACGAGCCCACGGGCTCGCTCGATCCGGCGGCTGCGCAGGAGATCGTCGACTTGCTGCTGTCGTTCAACCGCGACGAGCAGCTCACCATTCTCCTCGTGACGCACGATGTGGATGTAGCCCGCCAGTGCCGCCGGCAACTCACGCTCGTGCACGGGCACCTGAACGTTTCTCCGCCATGATCAAACGACTCGCGAGGGAAGCGACAATCAGTCTGTGGTCTGCGCGCCAACGCGCGGGGCTGGCGATCATCGGCATCGCGGTCGGCATCGCGTCGGTGATCGCGATGGTGACGACCGGGAAAATCGTGGAGCGGGAAACGCTGCGCCAATTCGAGAGCGTGGGCATGGATTATTTCGTCGTGACCTTTGCGGACACGAAGCGACTCGGGCCGCTGGAGCCCGCGGCGGCGGAGGAGTTTTTGGCCGGGTTACCGTCGGTGCAGAGTTTGGTGCCGTTCGTCGCCGCGACGGCCCAAGTGCAGGCCGGACGCAAGGCGACCGACGCTCCGGTGCTCGGTGTCGAGGAGCGGTTCGCATCCGTAAACCGGCTGGAGTTGGCCGCGGGGCGGGCGCTGCACAGCCTCGATCACACGGCGTCGTTTTGTCTTTTGGGCGCGGACCTGGCGGCCACGCTGGGGTTGTTTCCGTCCGAAGCGGTGGGGCGCGCCGTGCGCGTGGGCGGAGTGAACCACACGATTGTCGGCGTGCTCGCCCCGCACACGGGCGGGAGCGTGACGCCGTTCGACGTGAACCGGGCGGTGCTCGTGCCGTTTGTGAAGGCGCGGCGGAATTTTCCGGCGAACCCGCCCGTCGCTTTGTTCGGCCGTGTGAAACCCGAGATCGATCCGCGCGCGGTGCCGGAGGAAATCGTGACGTATTTCCGGCGTTTCCATCAGGAGACGCAGGCGAATGTCGCGACGGCGGAGCAGTTGATTTCAAAACTCGAAGGGCAGACGCGGATGTTTACGTTGATGCTCGGCTGCATCGCCGCGATCTCGCTGATGGTCGGCGGCGTGGGTGTGATGAACATGATGCTGGTCTCCGTCGCGGAGCGTCGCGTGGAAATCGGTCTGCGGCGCGCGCTAGGTGCGGAGCGACGGCACGTGCAACAACAGTTTGTCATGGAGGCACTGGTGCTGTGTCTGCTCGGCGGATTCGGCGGCGTGGCGCTCGGCATTGGGGCCGCGTGGGGAATCGCGCACTACGCCAAGTGGGAGTATGTGATGCACGTGCCCGCGGTGTTGCTCGGCGTCGGGGTATCGTGCGCGACGGGCCTGTTTTTCGGTTTCTATCCGGCGTATCAGGCCGCGCGGACGGATATCATCGCGGCATTGCGCTCGCAGCGCTGAGGTCGGAGCGGGGTTTGCCGAAGGGTAGGGCAGGTCGGAGACCTTGCCCGACCTTACGGCAGCAGACCGGCGAGGCCGGCGGCGGCGAAGCGGTGGCGGAGCTCGGCGAGTTGGCGGCGGCTGGCGGGGAGTGTCGCGAGCGGGGGTGTGAGTTCGAAGAGCACGTCGTCTTCGCCGGCGCGGGTGATTTTTTTCACGTGGGCGAGATTCACGAGCGCCTGGCGGTGGATGCGGACGAAGTTTTCCTCGGGCAGCGTTTCCTCCCACGTTTTGAGCGGACGCAGGACGAGGACTTTCTCGCCGTCGACTAGGTGGAGCTCGGTGTAGTTTTCGCAGGACTTGATCGCGCCGATGGCGGCGACGGAGACGAAACGCGTGGCGCTGCCGGTCTTCACAAAGGCGCGGTCTTCCATCGTGAGGCGCGCGGTGGAGGGTGAGACCGCGGCGGCGACGGGCGCGGTGCGGGTGTGGGCGAGGCGTTGGAGCGCGCTCGCGAGGCGCGGGGCGGTGACGGGCTTGAGGAGGTAGTCGAGGGCGTTGACGTCAAAGGCGCGGACGGCGTAGCGGTCAAACGCGGTGACGAACACGAGCTGCGTGCCGGGCGCGACGCTGTCGAGGAGGTCGAAGCCGTTGCCGCCGCGGAGCTGCACGTCGAGAAACACGAGGTCGTAGCCGGGTTGCGAAAGGAGGGCGCGGGCATCGTCCATGGTGCCGGCTTCGCCCACGACGCCGACGTGCGGGTGGGCTTTCAGGAGGCGGCGGAGTTCGAGACGGGCGAGCGGTTCATCGTCGATGAGGAGGGCGCGGCGGGGGAGCGGCGTGGCGGGAGAGGGCGGGTGCACGGCGGGGAATTATTTCGCGGCGAACGGATCTTGGGACGTGCGCGGTTTCGGCGCGGTGGGCAGGCCGCGTTTGAGACGGAGGCGCATGCGGACCCAGCCGGGGTCGCGGGCGATTTCGATTTCGCAGCCGGGACCGTAGTGGCGCGCGAGGCGTTGGCGGAGGTTGTCGAGACCGATGAGCGTGGAGGTCGCACTGCTCTCGGCGGCGGGCATGACCCAGCGGCCGGTGTTGGCGACTTCGCAGGCGAGGTAGTCGGCGTCGGTGCGGATGGTAACGCGGACTTCGAGGGTGGCGGGGCTCGTCTTGCTGCCGTATTTGATGGCGTTCTCGATGAGCGGCAGGAGGAGAAATTGCGGGAGGCGCTCGGTGCGGGCGGTGTCGTCGACCTCGATCGAGGTGACGAGTGCTTCCTGCCAGCGGACTTTTTCGACGTCGAGATAGGTGCGGACCATCTCGATCTCGTCGGCGACGGTGGCGGTCTCGTCGCCGCTGCGCGTGAGCGTCCAGCGGCAGAACTCGGCGAGTTTCGTGACCATCTCGCCGGCGGCTTCGGGATGCGCGAAGACGAGGGCGCGGATGGAGTTGAGCGAGTTGAAGAGGAAGTGGGGATTGAGCTGGTAGCGGAGCAGCTCGAGGCGGGCTTTTTCTTCGGAGAGGAGCGCGGCGAGTTTTTCGTCCTGTTCAACGCGGTTGAGGCGTTCGAGTTCGCGGTTCTTGGCGGCGAGTTCGGCGGTGCGGTCGGCGACGATGCCTTCGAGGCGCGTGCGTTCGCGGGTGAGGCGGCGGATGCGCCAGCGCACGTAGGCGAAGATCACGAGGCCGCCGAGGCCGGTGTAGCCCAACCACGTGAGCCATGGCGGCTGCACGCTGAAAGCGAAGACGGCAGGTTCGCTCCAGCGGCCATCGGCGCTGCGGCCGCGAACTTCGAAGGCGTAGCGACCGGCGGGGAGATTGGTGAACGTGCGGTCGGCGGCGCGCGAAAGGCGGACCTCGCCGGACGCGAATCCGCGGAGGCGCGTCTCGTGCAGCGGCTCGGACTCGCCGGCGAGTCCGGGAGTGCCGAAGGTGAAGCGGAGGGTATTTTCGGACGCGCGCAGGCGCACGTCGACGCTGCCGGGCGCGATGCGCAGATCGTTCCCCGCCTGGATGGAGCGGAGAAGCGTTGGGCCGAGCGGTGGCGGCGGATTCCGGCGCCACCGCACGAGGTCGACCTGACGGACATCGGCCTGGCCGCCGATCCAGAGAATTTCCTGACCGGCGTGTTTCTCGAACTTGAGGAAGTTGATTGAGCCTAGTTCGGTGACGTCGGTCAGCGGGAGCTGGCTCCACTCTCCGCGGCGGGCATAAATGATCTGGGAGGGGTGTTGGCCGCGCGATTCATTGGCGACCCAGAGGCCGCCTTGGTCGTCCTCTTCGTAGATGCGCACGATGGTGCTCCCATCGTTGAGACGGGGGCCGAATCCGGTCTCCAGCGCGAAGCGGCGCGTGGCGGCATC